>JACCUE010000260.1 GCA_013812005.1 Thermoleophilaceae bacterium | reverse complement strand
CCTTCTCCCCGCGCGCGAAGAACGCGGCGCGGGGGTCGACCTGACCGCGGTTGGCCTCGAAGGAGAGCGGCAGGCCGGCGAGCGCGGCGCTCGTCTGCACGGCGGCGCGCTGGGGTGCGGCCGGGGCGGCGGCAGGCGCTTCGGACCCCGACAAGCCTCCCAGCGCGAGCGCCATTATGAGGGCCCCCGCGAGGCACAGCGCCGCAAGGGCGGCGCGCAGGCTCAGGTGGCGCTTCGACGCGTGGCGCAAGGCGCCAACCTACACGCCGCGCGCAGCTGGAGGTAGCTGTCTCAGACACATACGTTCGACGCGTGGCGACCAGGTTGCAATAGCGCTACTATCTGACACTCGGGAGACAGGTGATGCGCATTTGAACGGAGGACTTGATGGAGCTGACTGATGTGGGCAGGCGCCGGGTCGGGCTGATTGCGATGTTGGCTGTGACGGGGGCGTTTGCGGTGAGCGCGGCGCTCGCCTATGCCTGCACCCTGCAGCCCACGCTGAGCCTGACGGAGGGGTCGGCGACCCCTGGTAGCACCGTAAGCGGCACGGGCGAGTTCTTCAGCAAGACCGGCGGGCCGGTGCAGCTGCACTTCAACTCGCTCGACTCCGCGGTGGTGTGGTCGGGCCGGCCCAGTGCGGTCGGGCGGATCGCCTTTGCCTTCGAGGTTCCCGACGTGGCGCCCGGCGACTACACGATCGTCGCGACCCAGGCCGCTCTTGGCACTGGGCGGCCGGTGGCGGGTACGCCTTCGCGCGCGCCCCTGACGGTGGTAGCGGCCCCGGCGCCGGTGGCCCAGGCACCGTCGGGCGCCCCTGCCCCGCGCGTCCCCGAGCGCGACCGGCCCCGAGCGGTTCCGGTCCCCCCGGGGGCCTCCCCGGCTCCCGAGTCGCCGCGCACCGGCCCCACGAGTGAGACCGATCGCGCAAACCGCGCCGAGTCCATCGGCGCCGCGCCCGTGTCCGCGCCGGCGTTCAACACGCCCACAGCGAAGGAGAGCGCTGCGGGGACCGGCACGCCCGGAAAGGCCCGTTCGAGCTCAACGGCGACCCCCGGTGCTGCGTCGGCACCGTCCGAACGCAGCGCGGCGGGCAATGTGTGGGATGGCTTTGACGCCGGAGGCGAGAGCTCGCTGGTGACAGGCGACAGGGGCTCCCTGCCCGCGAGCGGCCCCGGCTCTGAGCTGGGCCTCGGCTTGGGCCTGCTCGGCATCGGCTTGGTCGGGATCGTCGGTGGGTTCCTTGCAGCCGCCGTGCGCCGTCGCCGCAAGGCGGAGCAGGGCATTACCCCCCCGGGCTCAGCGCGCTGACGCGCCCCGAGCAGTCCGGAGTGATGAGCTCGTATCGATCCGCGCTTCCGGGCCGGCGCGGCGGAAGGCCCCGGCTCGCCGCGCTGGTCTGCCTCGGTCTGGCCTGTCTCATTGCGCCAGCGTTGATCAGCACCAGTTCGGCCCAGGTGTCATCCCAGCCCGACGTGGCCGTCACCCCCGGCGACAAGGACGCCTTCCAGCAACCGAACTTGGCGGTCGACCCGACCGACCCCAAGCGGCTGGCCATCGCCTACCAGGAGGGAAACCGACACGAGTACTGCGCCCTGGCGCGCTCACAGGACGGCGGCCGGACCTGGAGGTCGGAGAGAGTGGCGGGCAAGGGCGGCAGGTTCGCGCTGCCGGAGACCTTCCCCCAGTGCTACGACCCATTCGTCGCCTACGGTCCCGACGGGACGCTGCTCTACCAGTACGAGGCCCGCCCCGGCACCAACCCGCTGGGGGAGCGGCGGGTGATCGTGACGGCGGCTGCGCAGGGCGGCGAGTTCGAGCAGCCGCGAGAGGCCGATCCCATCGGCGTGGACCACACCGACCTCTACTCGGACATGGCAGTCGATCCGACCTCAGGGCGCCTCTATGTGAGCTTCCTGCGCTTCTGCGAGCCGAGCGTCCCGACGCCGGACGCGTTGGTCAAGTGCCTCCCCTCCCCCGGCCAGCTCGTAGTCGCGTCCTCGGGTGACAGCGGACGGACCTTCTCCGCCACGCGGGTAACGCCGCCCACGATCCCCGACCCGTCGCGGCAAGCGATAGCGGTCGATGCGGGGGGCGCCGTCTACGCTGCCTTCACCGACCACTTCTTCGACTCAGGCCCGGCGACACTCCGGGTGGCGGTCTCCCGAGACGAGGCCAAGAGCTTCGGCGAACCGGTATCTGTGACCGGGGTCGGACCATGTTCGGGCGACCTGTGCTACGCATCGGAGAGCGCCAACCGGAACTTCTTTCACGCGCTCGGCGGCAAGCCCGGCGAGCTGTTCATCGCCTACTGGGACAAGCAGGGCGACAAGAACAGGATCTTCTTCACCGCCTCGCAGGACGGCGGCGCGAGCTTCAGCCCGCCGCGGGTCGTGGGGGTCCCGCCCGGCGGTGCGAGCCACGAGCAGCACCGCCCGCGGCTGGCGATCACGCCGCAGGGCAAGCTCTACCTCACCTACTACGACTTTCGTCCCGAGGGGGAAGGCGGCTTTCACGACACCTACCTGGTCGAGTCGACCGACCGCGGGGCGAGCTTCTCCACGCCGAGGAAGATCAGTGACGTCTCCTCGAACGCGAAGGTGGGCTCGGTCGGGCACGCCAGCGGCCGCCGGCTGGCCAACTTCGGCCAGCGTCTGGCCTTGGCCTCATCTCCCTCCGGCGCTCCGCTGATCGCCTGGACCGACAGCCGGAGGGGCGACGAGCTCGGCGGCAAGCAGGACATCTTCTTCGAGGGGCCGATGACCGCGGGCTCCGGCGGGGGCCGACCGGGAGGCGCGGTCGGAGCGAGAGGCTGCCTGAAGCTGCGGCGGGGGGTGGCCGGAAAGCGCCTGGGGCCCGCGCGCCTGGGGCGTAGCCGCAAAGCTCACCGGCGCTTGTTCAAAGGCGCGCGCCTGAAGGTGTCGAGGGGCATGGATCGCTACTGCATCGCGGGTGGCGGCTCGCTTCGGATCGGGTACCCCACGCGGCGCCTGAATCGACGGCTGGTCCGCTCTCAGCGGCGGCGGATCCGGGGCCGTGCCGTGCTGGCGTTGACCAGCAGCCGGCGCTACGCCATCCGGCGCGTTCGCGTCGGCTCGCGCACGCGTCTCCTGCGTAGCCGCGTGCGCGGCGAGCGGCGCGTGCGCGTGGGGGCCAACATCTGGTACGTCGTCCGGGGGCCCAGGAGCCGGCTCGTCTTCAAGACCCGCGCGGGGAAGGTGCGCGAGATCGGGCTTGCCGACAAGCGCCTCACGGCCGGCAAGCGCGGCTTCAAGCGGCTGCTGCAGTCCTACGGGAGAGGGGCATAGACCGATGGCCGCGGCCAAGGAGTTGCTGGACAGCTGGTGGGAGGCCTTCGATTCACGCGAGATCGACCGCTGCCTGGAGCTTCTGTCCCCTGACTGTGAGTGGGTGCTGCCCGGGCAACGCTTCCGCGGACGCGACCAGCTGAGGCCGTTCATCGAGAACTACCTGACCGCGTTCCCGGACTTCCACAGCGAGATCCTGCACTGGGTGGGATCCGACGACGCGGTGGCACTCGAGGTCGAGAGCACCGGCACCCAGACCGGACCCCTCGCCACGCCCAACGGGGCGCTTCCTGCGACCGGAGCACAGGTGGTCTTTCGGGCCTGCTACTACATCCACGTCGACCGGGGCCAGTTCACCTCTTGGCACGGGTACTTCGACCACCCCGCGTGGACGGGGCCCACCTAGGCGAGCGCAGCAGGCGGGCGCTCAGCCCGCAGCCTCTGAACCGTCCCCCGCGGACGCGCCGTCGGGTTGTGCCCCCGCCTCCAGGCCCCGGAGAAAGACCGTGAGGAAAGCCCCCAAGAGGTCGTCGGACACGGACTCGGGGTCGGCGATCTTCTCGAGCGCGATCCCATTGCCGAGCGCCTTGATCGCCGTGCCGATCTGCTCAGCCGGAAGTGGCAGCTCGATCTCGAGCTCTTGAGCCTGGTGCTCCACCAGACGGCCGATAGCGACACGGACCGCTCCGAGCGGGATCGCGAACCTGCGTCTCAGCTCTTCATCTCGGACGGCGTATGCCCAGAACTCCATGAAGAGCGGAAACCAGCCCGGTTCGCCGGCCAGCTTCTCCATCCACTGCGCGGCACCCTCGGCCGGCCGCTCGTCTGGTGCGCCGGCTGCCTCCACCGCCGCTTGGATCTCCTGCGCGCGGTCGGCCTGGTACTGCTCGAACACGGCCAGGAAGAGGTCGCTCTTGCCGTCGAAGTTCGAGTAGAGCGCGCCGATGGTGTAGCCCGCCTCCTGCGCGATCGCCTCTATCGAAGCGCCGTGAAATCCCCGCTCGACGAACACCTTGCGCGCTGCGGCGATCAGGCGGGCGCGGGTCCGGGCCTTGCTCTCATCCCGCCTCAGGCGGTGGCCGGCCATCAGGACGCCCGCCGTGGATCAACCGGGTCCATCAACGATCGGCCTTGCCGGCGGACAGAGAGCGGTCGGGACCTTGGTCGGGCCACGCCGCCCCCGCCGGTGCCGCAACCCGGCCCCCGGCGTCGGTGCCGTCGCGCCCGGGCAACGAGGGCGGCGGACCGGCGAGCGTGTCGACCTCGTCGAACGTGAGCGTCTCGCGCTCCAGGAGGGCCGTCGCGACGCGCTCGAGCGCGTCCCGTGAGGCGGTGAGCGCGGCGCGGGTCAGCCCTTCGGCCTCCTCCACCAGTTGGCGCACCTCGGAGTCGATCAGGCGCGTGGTCTCGTCCGACAGCAACTGCCACCGCGACTGCCCGTCGCGGGCCGTGGGCAACGCGCGCACCCGCTCGCTCATGCCGAAGTCGCAGACCATCGCGCGGGCGATCTCGCCGACCCTGCCAAGGTCGTCCGAGGCTCCTCCGCTCGACTCCCCGAGCACCATCTCCTCGGCGGCTCGCCCGGCGAGCAGGGTGGCCATCCGCTCGATCAGCGCCGAGCGCGGATAGAGCAGGCGGTCCGTCGACTCGGGCAGCCACGCCACTCCCAGCCTGCGCCCGCGCGGCACGACGCTCAGCTTGTGCACGACCGTGTCTCGCAGGAGGATTCGCGCGACGAGGGCGTGGCCGGCCTCGTGGTAGGCCACCGCGTAGCGCTCCTCGTCGGACATGATCCGCCCGCTGCCGACGCCCGAGAGCGCCCGGTCGATCCCCTCGTCGACCAAGCCCATGTCGATCTCCTTCGAGCGGCGCCTGCCGGCGAGCAGAGCCGCCTCGTTGAGGACGTTCGCCAGGTCGGCTCCGGAGAGCCCGCGCGTGAGGCCGGCCACGCGGTCGAGGTCGACATCGGCGCTCAGGCGCTTGTCCTTGGCGTGGACGTCGAGGATCGCGCGGCGACCATGTTGATCTGGCAGGTCGATCGTGATCTGGCGGTCGAACCGTCCCGGGCGCACGAGCGCGGGGTCGAGCATGTCTGCGCGGTTGGTCGCGGCGATCACCACGACCCCGTGCCGCGAACCGAAGCCATCGAGCTCGATCAGGATCTGGTTGAGGGTCTGGTCGGTCTCACGGCTTCCCGCGTCCGCGCCGCCGCCCCGCTTGG
>JACCUE010000255.1 GCA_013812005.1 Thermoleophilaceae bacterium | reverse complement strand
AGGTCGGGGTCGGCGAGCGCGCCACCCCCGACGGCGCGCAGCGGGCGGTGACCGCCGAGGACGCCTACGCGCTCCTGCTGCGCTTTGCGGGCGGCGGGCTCGGACTCGTGAGCCTGGTCTCCACGGCCCACCACGCGCGCGGCGACCTGATCGAGGTCCACGGCGAGGCCGGCACGGTGCGACTGGACGCAGAGCGGCGGCTCTGGTGGGGCCGGGCGGGCGAGGACTTGCAGTGCGAGGGACCGCTGAAGGCCAGCTCCAAGGATGCGTTCGAGCGCGTCGCGCGGTCGTTCTGGTCGGCTATCCACGAGGGCGCGCCGCCCGACCCTCCGCTCGCGGAGGGACTGCGCGTGCAGGCGCTGCTCGACGCCGTGCGCACCGCCGACGCCGAGAGACGCTGGGTCGTCCCCGAGCCGGTCGGCTGAAGCAGAGCCTCGCCCTCGCTGCGCTTCAGAAATCCGATAGTCTGATTCGGAGCCGTGCGACGCCTGACTGCAACCGACGCCGCGAGGAGCTTCTCGTCCCTTCTGGATGAGGTCGAACGCACCGGTGAGACGTTCGTGGTCGAACGGCGCGGGCGAGCGATCGCCAGCATCGCCCCGGCGGCCGCCACCTCCGGTCGCGAGGTAAAAGGCATGCTTCGATCTCGGCCCGCGGACCCGAGCTGGCCGGCCGAGCTCCGCCAGCTCCGCGCTTCGCTTGCACCGGAGACGCGGCGCTGGAACGCCTGATCCTCGACACCACGACCTTGATCGCAGCCGAGCGGCCGAGCGGTGCCCTGGACGAGGTCGTCGGCGACGAGGACGATGTCGCCATCGCAGCGATCACCGCCGCAGAACTGATCGTCGGCGTTCACCTCGCGGACCACCGGCACAAGGCCGCACGCAGCGCGTTCGTCGACCGTGTGCTCTCGACGATCCCGATCGAGCCGTACGACCTCGAAGTCGCGCGCGGCCACGCCGAGCTCCTCGCCCACGTCCGAACTGTGGGTCGCCCTCGCGGTGCGCATGACCTCCTCATCGCGGCGACCGCGCGTATCCGTACCCGCACGATCGTCACGGCCGACACCACGGGGTTCGACGATCTGCCGGGCGTGTCCCTGCGCCTGCTGCCGACCCAGCCGTGAGCTCCGCAGCCTGAACGGGCCGCACTGCCGGTCGCCCTCGGGCTCGTGAGACCTGCGAGAGTTCTCGGCATCGACTCCCTGTACGTGGCAGACGAGGGCAAGCTGCCCCGCCCGCGGGTCCGCTGAACCGTGCCGGCTGCCGAGCGACCCCAGTTCTGCCCCTGGTGCGGCTCGCCGCTCCCGTTCGAGGAGCACGGGCACGAGCCGCGCTACGAGTCGCTCGCCAAGGAGGCGCGGGCCGAGGGCACCGAGCCACCGCCGTTGCCGGAGCGGGTCGAGGACATGCTGGCGGGCGAGTCGTACGTCGGCGCCTGCCCCGGGTGCCGGGTGGTCAGCCACGTGATCGGCCACCGAGCGCAATAGGGCACCCGATAGAGCTCGCGCGCGCCTGGCGGTCGAGCCGCTCTCAGGCTCTGCTTGGGGCCGGCGTGGGTGCTTCGGCCCGGCGCAGCGCGACGAACTCCTCATAGCGACCGAGGAAGGTATCGAGCGTTACACGCGCCTCGGCGAGCCCCTTGGCCCGGCGGTGCAGCTCCTCCATGCCCGCGCGCGTGATCTCGTAAATGCGGCGGGCGGGACCGGTGCTGGAGTGCTCCCACGCCGACCGCACCAGCCCCTCGTCCTCGAGCTTGCGCAGCGAGCGGTAGAGGCCGCCGGGATCCGAGCCCTCGAAGCCGAACGCCCGTAGGCGCTCCAGCAGCTCGTAGCCGTGGGCCTGCTGCTCGCGCAGCAAGAGCAGGAGGCATGGCCGGAGGAAGTTCTTCGGCAGGGTCGGCCCTGCAGAATCGCCTGTCACACGCTCAGTGATGAGAGTGAGCCCTCGGGCGCCCCTCAATGCAGTCGGCAGCCGCCTCGGGCGACTCCTGACACCAGCAATCGGCGTCGCACTCGCCGTGGCCGGGCTTGGTGACGTCGGCGAACTCGTCGGCGAAGCCGCGCTTGCCTTCTTCCGCGCCGACGGCCGTGAGCGAGTAGCCCATCGCGGCGGGGGCAAGATAGCCGTCGGCCACGAACCGCTCGACGTATGCAGTGAGCGTGTCGGCGGGGACGGCGAGAAAGGTCGACAGCTCTCCCATGCTCGGCGTCTCGGCAAGCCCCTCCGCGCGCATCCAGTACATCGCCTGCAGCAGCTCGTCACGGACCTTCAGAACCTCGAGCTCACCCACTGCTTACCACCCTTCCGTTGCTCATGACCTACTCCGCCAGACCTTACCAACCCTGCTCGCGGGCATCGTCATCTGCGATTCCTTCCCTCCGACCCTCCGAGGTCCGGATCGTGACAGATATGTGCCGCTCACAGGAGCATTTGGGCGCCAGCTATATGTTTTTTACCCACAGCGCTCGCCGGCATGGTAGATTCGGCCCCGGGAAAGAGGAGGGGTTTGATGTTGCTATTGGCGCAATCCACTGAAGTGGGCCGGTCCACGGAACACGCGGGCTGGTACATAGGGCTCGGAATCGGATTTCTGATCGTCGCCGTCGTGGTCGTCCTCGTGGCGACCATCCTCACGCTCGCGTCGCGCATCGGAAGTCAGGCGCGGACCGGGATCGAG
>JACCUE010000245.1 GCA_013812005.1 Thermoleophilaceae bacterium | reverse complement strand
ACATCTGCGACGAGTGCATCGATCTCTGCAACGAGATCATCGACGAGGAGCTGACCGGCACCTCGACCTTCGACCTCGAGAATCTGCCGAAACCGAAGGAGATCAACTCCGTCCTGCAGGAGTACGTGGTCGGACAGGAGCCCGCCAAGCGGGCTCTTGCCGTTGCGGTCTACAACCACTACAAGCGCGTGCAGATGATGCAGTCCGAAGCCGAGCAGGACCTCGAGCTGCAGAAGTCCAACATCCTGTTGCTGGGCCCCACCGGCTGCGGCAAGACGCTGCTCGCGCAGACGCTGGCCAAGATCCTCAACGTTCCGTTCGCGATCGCCGACGCCACCGCTCTCACCGAGGCGGGCTACGTGGGCGAAGACGTCGAGAACATCCTCCTCAAGCTGATCCAGGCCGCGGACTTCGACGTCAAGAAGGCCGAGACCGGGATCATCTACATCGACGAGGTGGACAAGATCGCGCGCAAGGCGGACAACCCGTCGATCACGCGCGACGTGTCGGGCGAGGGCGTCCAGCAGGCCCTGCTGAAGATCTTGGAGGGCACGGTGGCCTCGGTGCCCCCGCAGGGTGGGCGCAAGCACCCCCACCAGGAGTTCCTCACGATCGACACCACCAACGTGCTGTTCATCTGCGGCGGCGCGTTCGCCGGCCTCGACAAGGTGATCGAGCGCCGGATCGGCCACAAGGGGGTGGGCTTCGGCGCCCACGTGAGCTCCAAGCACGACAAGGACGCCGGGGAGCTGTTCGAGAAGGTGCTGCCCGAGGACCTCGTCGAGTACGGGCTGATCCCCGAGTTCATCGGCCGCCTGCCGGTGCTCAGCGTGATCCACCAGCTTTCGGGCGAGGACCTGATCACCATCCTCACCGAGCCCCGCAACGCGCTGGCCAAGCAGTTCAAGCGCTTCTTCGAGTTCGACGGCATCGAGCTGGTGTTCGCCGAGGAGTCACTCGACGCGATCGCTCACAAGGCGCTCGAGCGCGAGACCGGCGCCCGCGGCCTGCGCTCGATCCTCGAGGAGACGCTGCTCGACGTTCAGTTCGAGCTGCCCTCACGGCGCGATGTGAGGAAGTGCGTGGTGACCAAGGAGACGATCACGAAGGGCCTCAACCCCACGCTGGTGACCGAGGCGGCCAAGGACGAGCCGCACGAGTCGGCCGCCGAGTCCGCCTAGTCCTACGCGCTAGCGCTTCCTGTCCAACCGCCGCTCCAGGCGCTTGATGGCTTCGAGTGCCTCGACATCGAGCTTGTCCTTCTCCCGGGTGGCCGTGCGCTTCATCTCCAGAAGATCGTCGACCGAGGCGATCATCACTGCAGCTGGGCCGATGTCGACTCGCTTTGCCCGGCGGCGAAGCTGGTTGTAGGGAGGACATCCGCTCGGTCTGCTGAGCACATCGAGCGGACCCAGAGAGGTGTCGAGGCAGAGGATCTCGATCCCCGCCAACGAGCGTCCGTCTGCAACGAAGGGCACATCCTCCTCGATACCCCTGAGCCGCGCGTCCAAAGCGGTCAGCGCTTTGCCCAGCACATCGAGGTTGTCCGGATGCTGTGACGGGCAGATGTCGAGATCGAAGGTGTTGCGATCTGAGCCGTGGACGGTGAGCGCGATGCCGCCGATAACCACGAAGTCGGCTCCCCCGGCGGTCAGGTGAGCGAGCAGCTGGCGCGGGCGAAACTCAGCGGGCATCGGTCGCTGCCGCCATCGCGCGCAGCTGGGTCAGCTGGGTGTGTGCCGTCTCGAAGGCGGCCAGCCGCTCCGCCGGGGTCATGCGCAGGTTGCGCGCGATAAGGGTCTCATCGACGTTCGGCTGATCCGGCTCGGACGTCAGGCGCAGACGCTCGCCGGTCGCCCGCAAGACGTCTCCCAGGGTCTCGATGGTCGGGTTCGACCCCACCTGCTCGAGCTGTGCGATCGCGCTCTGGGAGACCCCGGCCCGTTCCGCCACCTGGGCCTGAGTCAGACCCGATCTTCGTCGGGCATCTCGGAGAAGCGTGGAACCGGAAGCCATCTCGTCGATCAGTCTACAATGATATAAGATAGAGCTTATTCTCCGAGAGGCGGGACCGGCCCCGGCATAGACTCAACGCCCGTGCCAAGCGACCGCCTGAAGGACCTCCAGGAGCGCACCCGTTACTCGCCCGCCGAGGTGGAGCAGCGGGTATTCGCGCGCTGGGAGCAGGCCGGGCTCTTTCACGGCGAT
Source organism: Thermoleophilaceae bacterium (assembly GCA_013812005.1). Classification (GTDB taxonomy): domain Bacteria; phylum Actinomycetota; class Thermoleophilia; order Solirubrobacterales; family Thermoleophilaceae; genus JAAYBF01. The sequence goes on along the minus strand of JACCUE010000245.1, from coordinate 656 downwards.
CCGAGCGGCGAAGCCGCCGAGAGCTTCTCGATAGCGGTGCCCCCGCCCAACGTGACGGGTGCCCTTCACATGGGCCATGCGCTCAACGCTTCGATTCAGGACCTGCTGATCCGGGTGGCCCGCATGCGCGGTAGGCGCACCAAGTGGATCTTCGGCACCGACCACGCCGGGATCGCGACGCAGGTGAAGGTCGAGCAGGCGCTGGCCGCCGAGGGCAAGACCAAGGAGGACCTCGGGCGCGAGGCCTTCGTGGAGCGTGCGTGGGAGTGGCGCCGCGAGCACGGCTCCACGATCGTCGAGCAGTTCAAGCGCATCGGCGCCTCGCTGGACTACACCGACGAGCGCTTCACGATGGACGACGCCTACGCGAAGGCGGTCCTGCACGTGTTCGAGCGCCTGTACGAAAAGGGCCTCGTGTACCGCGACAACTACATGGTCAACTGGGACCCGGGCACCCGTTCGGCGATCTCGGACCTCGAGGTCGAGCAGCGCACGATGGAGGACACGCTGTACTCGATCGACTATCCACTGGCCGAGGGATCGGGCTCGATCACGGTGGCCACCGTCCGTCCCGAGACGATGCTCGGCGACACGGCCATCGCGGTCAATCCCCGAGACGAGCGCTACACCCGCCTGGTCTCCGAGACTGCCCTGCT
>JACCUE010000213.1 GCA_013812005.1 Thermoleophilaceae bacterium | reverse complement strand
TGGCGCCTCGCGTAGTTACGGCTGCGCTGCTTCATCGCGTCGATGTCGCCCCTCAGCAGCTCGTCGAACCCGAGCGCCTTGCGCGCGGTGCGCGACGGCCCCTCGGCCTCCGCCGCGCGCACCTCGTGCTCTGCGCCGGCGGCGACCATCGCGTCGACCCGTGCCTCGATCGCGGCGTAGAGCGCCCTGCGCTCCATCAACAGGCCGCACAGGAGCGTGGGATGGCGGGTGGCGTCCGACCATAGCTCGCTCTCCTCTTGCGGCCCGGCCTTGCGCATCGACAGCTCCGCCAGCGCGGCGCGCAGGTACAGCCCCGTGCCGCCGACCACGATCGGCCGGCGTCCGGCGGCCACCGCGCGGTCGATCTCGGCGTGCGCAAGCGGCATGTAGGTCCCCACGGAAAACCCCTCGGTGACAGGCACGAAGCTGAGAAGCCGGTGCTCGAGGCGCGCCTGCTCCTCGGCCGTTGCGACGCCGGTGAGCGTCTCCAGGCCGCGGTAGACCTGCAGCGCGTCCGCGGAGATCGCAACGGGATCTTCTCCGCGGCCCCTCAGCAGGTCGGCCAGGGAGAGCGCCACAGCGGTCTTGCCCACCCCGGTGGGACCGAAGATCGCCACGACCGGCGTGGGCACGCGGGCGCCGAGGCCTCAGACCACGCGGGAGAGGAGCCGCTCCTCGCCCGCCAGCGTGGTGCTGGTGGCGGCGGCGATCTCCACGTCAGCCATATCTCCCGGCCGGGCAAGACCGGTGAAGTTCACGGTCTTGTTGTGGCGGATGCGCCCGCGCAGCTTCGACGCGTCGGTGCGCGACGGCCCCTCGACGAGCACGTCCATCGTGCGGCCCACGAAGCGCTGGGCACGCACGGTGGAGATCCGCTGCACCGCCTCGACCAGGCGCCCCATCCGCTCGCGCTTGACCTCGTGCGACACCTGGCCGTCGAGCCCGGCCGCGGCGGTGCCGCGCCGCGGGGAGTAGTTGAAGGTGAACGCGGAGTCGTAGCGCACCTGCTCCACCACCTCCATCGTCTCCTCGAACTCCGCTTCGGTCTCCCCCGGGAAGCCGACGATGATGTCCGTGCTGATCGCGCAGTCGGGCACCATCGCGCGGATCATCGCGACGCGGTCGAGGTAGCGCTCGCGATCATAGGTGCGCTTCATGGCCTTCAGCACCCGGCTAGACCCGGCCTGCAGCGGCAGATGGATGTGCTCACAGAGGCTTCTGAGCTCCGCATGTGCGCGGATCACGTCCTCGCGCATGTCCTTGGGGTGCGGGCTCGTGTAGCGCACCCGGTCGATGCCCTCGACGGCGTCGACCATCGCCAGCAGCTCGGCGAAGGTCGCCTTCTCACCGTTCGGCAGGTCGCGGCCGTAGGAGTTCACGTTCTGTCCCAGCAATGTGACCTCTCGCACGCCCTCGGCCGCCTGGCGCTGCACTTCGGCCACCAGCTCGGCGGCGGGCCTGGAGACCTCGCGCCCGCGGGTGGACGGCACGATGCAGTAGGAGCAGACGCAGTTGCAGCCCACCGAGATCTGCACCCAGCCCTGGAAGGAGCGTTCGCGGCGGGCGGGCAGATGCCCGGTGAAGCCCTCGAACTCGAAGAAGCCCTGTGCACCGATGCTGTCGCTGGTCAGGAACTCGGCAAGCTTGTGCACTTGTCCCGGGCCGAAGGCCACGTCGACGAAGGGGAACTCCTCGAAGACCTTCTCCTTCATCGATTGCGACCAGCATCCGCCCACTCCCACGACCCGGGTCGGGTTCTCGGACTTCAAGCGGCTGGCCTCGCCGAGGTGGCCCGCCAGCCGGGTGTCGGCCTTCTCGCGGATCGAGCAGGTGTTGAAGAGGATGAGGTCGGCGCCGTCGCGCTGGGGCGACTCTGAGTAGCCGAGCGAGTCGAGCATGCCCTTCATGCGCTCGGAGTCGTGCTCGTTCATCTGGCATCCGAAGGTGGTCAGGTGGTAGCTGCTCATCGGCCTGAGGGTACGCGCTCGCCCAGCCCGGGGTAGAGGATCACGAAGCCGTCGGCGTCGCAGGTCAGCTCTCCCACGAATGAACGGTGTCGGCCTACGTAGCGGACCGTACGC
>JACCUE010000211.1 GCA_013812005.1 Thermoleophilaceae bacterium | reverse complement strand
AGCTGGAAGGCCATCTCCACCCGCTGCTCCCGTGACTCGCCGAGGTTGAGGATGCCACCCACACAGGTCTCGAGACCTGCCTCTTCGACGGCATCGATCGTTCGCAGCCGGCCCTCGTACCTGACGGTGGTCGACACCTCGTCGTAGTAGCTCTCCGCGGTCTCCACGTTGTGGTGGACCCGCTGGATGCCGGCCTCCTTGAGCTGCCTGGCGCGCTTGACCGACATATGCCCGACCGAGGCGCAACGCTTGAGATTGGTCTTCTCGGCCACCAGCCGAGCCCCCGCGAGGACGTTCTCGAAGTCGCGCTTGGAGAGCCCCTGGCCCTGGGTGACCATGCAGAAGCGGTGGGCTCCCGCCGCCTCGGCCGCTCGCGCGTGCTCGAGGATCTGCTCAGGAGTCATCATCGCGTGCATCGGCGTGTCCGCTTCCGCGAAGCGCGACTGCGCGCAGAAGCCGCAGTCCTCGGCGCAGCCGCCGGACTTGGCGTTGACCAGCGAGCACATGTCGGTCGAGTCACCGAAGTTCTCGACCCGGGCGGTCCACGCGCGCTCGATCAGTGCCTCGATCTCGGCGTGGTCTGAGATCTGGCCCAGCTCGAGCGCTTCCTCGTAGGTGATCAGCGGCGGCAAGCGAGAGACCTCCCTCAGGGTTCGGTTGCGCGCACGGTAGGCATGGCGTCGGACGGAGAGCCGGCCCCCCGGGGATCGGTGGCTGTGGCAGGATTGGCCTCGTGGCCCGGACCCTGCACCCCGCCGAGAGCCGCGGCTACCGTGAGCTCTACGCCTTTTCGCGCCAGATGGCCGAGCACTGGACCGGGCTGGCCCGGCAGCTGGGCACAGGGTCGGCTGCCGGCGACGCGCTCCAGAAAGGGGCCGCCGCGGCGCGCGAGCTGATCGGCGAGCTCGAATCCGTGACCGCGCGCTACGGCCTTCACGGCAAGCCCGCCGCCCAAGGCGTGGGCATCACCCTTGCGCGCGGGCGCTCCGGCGTCCGCGACCGGTTCATGGAGCGCAATCAGGCGCTGCGCTTTGCGGTCAAGGACGTGGAGCACCTGACCATGCTGCTGGCCTACCTGGCGAGCGTGGGCGAGTCTGAGTCCGATACCGAGCTGGCCGAGTTCTGCGGGCGCTGGGAGCGCGAGCTGGACCGGCACGCGGCGGCAGCACGCACATCGGCGGTGGAGCAGGGCGCCGACCCCGACGGCGCCGTCGAGCCCCTCGACGGCTCATGGCTCGGGAAAGCGGCCCACTCGGCGGGCTTCCTCGCCGGGTCGCTGGGCGAGTGGGTCGACAGGCGCGCCGCCGCGGCGCGCCGGTAGCTCTACAGGCCGGGGACGTGGCGTATCTGCAGGCCGGTCATTCCCCGCGGCTCGGCCTGCCAGCGGGTCCCGCCATTGGCGCCGCTCGTGTCGAAGCGCAGTCCCGCCACCACCATGTACATGTGGCCAGGGTCGGCGTGGATCGTGATCCACTTGCCCGGTCCCGGCGCGCCGTAGGTCATGAACCCGCCCGACGTGCGTGGCGCGTCGATCAGCCCGGCGCCGGCCAGCGCGAACGACACCGATCCTGAGCAGTCGTAGCCGTCGTCCCGCCAGGCGCCGTGGCCACCGCCCCACTTGTAGGGCGAGTTGGCGATCGCGTTGCCGGCCTGGATGACCCGCTTGACGCTCTCGGGGGCGTTGACCGGAGCGACGGCGGTCCCGTTCGGCAGGATCTTGGCGCGCGGGCCGGTGATGGCGTAGGCGCTGGTGCCGAGGAACTTCTTGAAGCGCGCCAGCTTGACGCGACCCTCGCGCAGCTCGGTGCGCACCTCGTCGTCGCTCGGGGCCCCGGGGCTCGGCGCGTCGTCGTCGTTGCCGTAGGTCGCGGGCGCTCCGGCGCCGCGCAGCTCGACGACCCGGGCCTTGGTCGGACTCTGCTCCGCATTGGCGCGGCGGACGGCCTCGGGATCGACCCCGTCACCGGTCAGCACGACATCCTCCGCAGCTTTTCCGGTGAGGTTGCCGGCAGGGGCGTCCTTGTTCTCGGCGGCGCCGCAGCCGGCGATGGCGCCGGTGCCGAAAGACAGAGCCGCCACCACGGTCAGGGCGCGAGCGTTCACCGCAGCCCTGCTCTCGAAGCGGCTGAGATCGGCCCGGACTCCACCTGCATGCGCACCACCGTAGCTGTCGCTGGGGGCGGCCGCATCATTCGAGGCCCACTCTACTCAGGGACGGGAGCGGACGCGCCAGGTCACTCCACCGTTGGCGGATTGCTTGACGGTTCCGTCATGGAGGGCGACCAGCAGCTGACCCATGCGGCCGCGCTCGAATGCGGCCGGGGCGCCGCTGACCGTTCCGGTCGCCTGCCAGGTCTTGCCGCCCATCGCGCGGACCGCCACCACGCCCTGCTCATCGACCGAGAACAGCCGCCCCGACGCGGACCAGGCGAGCAGGCCGGGCGCGCCGGGCAGCCTGCGCCAGCTCCTGCCGCCGTTGCGCGATACGTGCAGGGCCTCCTGCCCGGAGGCGACCAGGTGGCGGCTGTCGTCGGGGTCGAGCGCCAGCGAGATCAGCGGCTCGGGAGCGCGGCGCGGCGCCCAGGTGCGCCCGCCATCGGCGCTGGCGAGCAGGCGGTCGGCGCGGGTCTCGAAGTTCGAGCCATAGCCGTAGACCCGGCGACCGTCGGCCTTCAGCAGGTGGAAGTCGACTTTCCCCTGCAGCGAGCGCGGCTTCCAGGTGCGACCCCCGTCGCGCGACTCGATCAGCCCCAGGTAGGCCGGAAGGTCGGCGCGCACGTCGGGATGCCCCGACCCCAGGAAATGGTCGGGGCCGATCACCTCGAAGGCCATGGTGTCCTGGTAGTCGCCGACTCGCCGGGGCCGTTGTGCCCCCTGCGCGCTGTACAGGCCGGTGTGGCTGGCGATCAGCAGGGCGTCGTCCTTCGGGTTGATTCCCAGGCCGTGGACGTGGACAGGGCCGGGGTCCGGAGCGACCGTGCCGGCAGCCGGCGGCTGATCGGGCAGCTGGTCTGCCCGGTCGTCACCGTCGGTGCAGCCACTCATCAGGAGAGGAAGGGACGCCAGGAAGATGATGACCGCCGGTGGCGCTGCCCTGAGGCGGAGGGCGAGGAGTGCGGCGATCAGCTGTTGCGATCCCATATCCGCAAGGCGGGCAGGGGATCAAACGCCTTGCCACCCTCAAACCAGCCGGGGGCACTCCACATCTCGAAGTGCAGGTGACAGCCGGACGCGCGCCCGGTCTCGCCCACCTCTCCGATCTTCTGGCCGGTGAACACCCGGTCGCCGGTCTTGACCAGCGGTGTCTCGAGGAGGTGCATGTAGACGTAGTCGCGTCCGGTTCCGGCCCCGTCGATCACCACGTAGTTGCCGGCCGCCGAGTGGTAGCCGGCGAACTGCACCTTGCCGCCGCGCGCCGCTGCGAGCTTGGTGCCGCAGTTGGCGAACATGTCCTGGCCGTAGTGGGCACGGGTGCCGCCGCCGCCGAAGCCGTTGGTCGGAGTCTGGCCCAGGTCGTGGCGGCCGCGGATCGGAAACAGGTGATCGGCGAAGAAGAAGGCATCTGTGGCGTCGGGAACGGCTTCGGCCGAGGCGCTGGCCGGCGCCACCAGGCGAAAGCTGTAGCGGCCGGTCCCGGCGACCCCGCCGCGAAGCTTGCCGTTCCAGCGGATGCGCTGCGCGACGCCGGGCTCAGCGGCCACATCCCACGTATCGACGATCGCCTGGCTCTCGTCGTTGACCAACTCGACCCGCACATCGGCGGGCTGGTCGACCATGAACTCGAAAGTGGCCTTGCGCCTACCCCCGAAGTAGAACGAACTGCCGGGGGAGATATCGAGCGGCGCCACCTT
>JACCUE010000206.1 GCA_013812005.1 Thermoleophilaceae bacterium | reverse complement strand
GGAGAGCGCGGGCGCCACCGTGATCTGCCTGCAGCTGATCGGCCAGGCCGATCCAATGGGCAGCATCCGCACCTACGGCGAGAAGGTGCTGCCGGCGCTGCGCGACGACTAGCGAATGCGCCCGCGCCTTTGAGGCCGGTCGTAACCAAGGACCCACCTCGGCTGTCAGAGAGCGGGAGAGCGCTCGAAAAGGAAAGCCCCGGCCGGGCACTCACCGGCCGACAACGATGGGAGAGATATGGCGAATGAAGAGAGTCAGGCCCCTCAAGGCTCGTCGATCGCGAAGCGGGGCCCCGGCGCCTCGTCTGCGCTCGAGTCGGAGCGAGGTGCAACGACCATCGCCGATCCGGTGGTCGCCAAAGTCGTTGGCATCGCCGCGCGCGAGGTGCCCGGAGTGCACGCTCTCGGCGGAGGGGCCTCGCGGGCCTTCGGCTCGGTCACTCAGCGCGTGGGCATCGGAGACGAGCACTCGCAAGGAGTGTCGGTCGAGGTGGGCGAGAGGGAAGCGGCCGTCGACCTGACCATCGTCGTGGAGTACGGGGAGTCGATTCCCGAGGTCTCGCAGGCAATCCGCGACAATGTGATCAAGCGCATCGAGGGGATCACGGGGCTGACGGCCACCGAGGTGAACATCGCCGTCAACGACCTGCACTTCCCCGGTGACGACCAGCCAGATACCCCGCCGCCCGCTCCGCGCGTCGAGTAGTCGGACTCCGATCATGCCGGTTAAACCTCGCTCGGGTGCGGTTTCGCCCCGCACGGAGCTCGCGCGCGTGGCGCTCGAGGCCGCGGTAGGCGTGGACGGCGTGGCGGCGGGCAACGCGGGCCCGACGGGGCAGTACGTGACCAGCTGGGGCGGTGTCAGGCTCGCGGGGGTGGTGGCCACGGCACAGGGGGCCGGGTGTTTCAGCGTCGGCCTCTTCCTCACGGCCGAGATGGTGCCCCTGCACGAGCTGGGCGAGCGTCTGCTGGTCGTGGTGGGAGAGGCGGTCACGGAAGCGGGACTCGGCGACCGGCTCGGCAACGTGAGCGTGAGCTTCCTCGACGTCGAGCATCCGCTTGGGTGGGCTTCGTGATCCTGCTGCGCGCCCTCGTGAGCCTGCTCGGCTTCCTCCTGCTGGTGATCCTGGCGGCCGCCGGGCTTGCCCTCGCCGTTTTCTGCATCCAGGGGGGCGACTCCGGCCTCAGCCTCCCGGCCCTGGCTGATGCCCTGCGACTGCCCGACCTGCGTGACAGCGTTGACGGCTCGCTCGGAGACCTGGAGGACTCAGGGCCGGTCGACCTCTTGGCGCTGCTGATCGGGCTTGGTCTGATCGCCCTGGCACTCGCGCTGTTGCTTGGTGTCTTCGTGCCTGCCCGTGAGCGCCTGGTGAGCGTCGCCCCGGGGGACGAGGGCCTGGCCGCGCGCCGCCGGGCGCTGGCGCACATAGCGCGTGCGCTGGCCGAACGCAGCGATGGCATCACGTCGGCCAAGGCCAAGGTCAAGCCCGCTCGCCGGGGCGGCGGCAAGGTCAAGGTACGTGCCGACCGCACCCGGCAAACCGAGGCCGGCGCCGCCAGGGAGCGCATCGAGCACCAGCTGGCCCCGCTCTCCGACGGCTTTCGGCTCAAGCCGAAGGTGCGCACGCGCCTCGCCGATCGCGGTTCGAGGGTTCAATAGTGCTCCGCCAGCGCCTTCGCAGCCACACCTCACCGCTCGCTTTCGCCGCGCGCTCGCTCGTCGTGCTCCTCGCTCTCGCGCTCATGTGGGCAGGCGTGGTGATTCTCCTGCTGGCTACGGGGGTGGGGCAGGGCACCCTCGACTCGATCACCGGCTACCGGGCCGCATTCGACTTCCTCGCGGGTCTCGAGCCCGAGGACGTAGGCGGCGCCACGACCCGAGCGATCGTGGCCGGCGCCGGCGTGCTCGCGTTCCTGGTCTTCGGCTATCTCGCGCTGCGCGCGCTCCCACGTCCCTACTTTGCGCGCCACGATCTGGCACTGCCAAACGACCGCCTCGGACAGCTCACGGTCGAGCCTCGCGCGATCGAGCGCCTGGCCGAGACCGCGGCCTCCGACCAGCCGGGGGTGGCCGGCGCCAGTGGGCGCTACGGCACGGACGAGCTGGCGGTGGGGGTGGCCGTTCGCCGCGCGGGCGACGTGGCCGACACCCTCGGCGATGTGCAGTCGGCAGTGCAAGACGCACTCCGCCGCCACGGGCTGCCCGACATGCCGGTCAGCGTGATCCTTACCGGATACCAACCGAAGACCAACAGGGAGCTCAACTGATGAACCAGAAGCAATTCTTGGCACTGCTCGGCTTCGCCTTCGCTGCCGCGTGGATCACGCTCGGCTTCGGGGACGCGGTGCTGTGCCTCCTGGCGGCCGGAGCCTTCTACGCGAGCGGAGCGTTTCTGGAGGGGGAGCTCAACCTCGCCGAGGTGGGCGAGCGGCTGCAGGGCCGGAGCACGGGAAGTCCCTACGCGCCACCGCCCAGCTCGGGCCGGCCTCGCGTGCGCTGAGCCTCAGCCGGCGGCAGCGGCCTTCGCGCGCCGTGCCGTCTTCACCCGTTCGTTGCGGTCCAGGTGGAGCTTGCGCAGCCGCACCACGTCGGGAGTGACCTCCACGCACTCGTCCTCGCGCAGGAACTCGAGCGCCTGGTCGAGTGAGAGCTTGCGGGCGGGCACGAGGCGCACCAGCACGTCGGCGGTGG
>JACCUE010000196.1 GCA_013812005.1 Thermoleophilaceae bacterium | reverse complement strand
GCTTCTGCCGCAGCTTGCCCACATATACGTCCACCGAGCGGTCGGACTTGCGGTAGGGCTCGCCCCAGACGGAGACGTAGAGCTCTTCCCGGCTCACGATCCGCCCCGCGCGTTCCATCAGGGCCTTCAGCAGCTCGAGCTCGCGCGCGGTGAGGCTCAGCGGACGGCCGTCCGCAATGGCCAGGAACTCGTCCGGCCTGATCTCCAGCTCGCCGGCCCGCAGGCTGCGCCCGTCCGTCGCGGCTTCCATGATGGTGGACCGTGCCAGCCCCGCGGGATGTGGCCGTTATGAGCGCGTGACCGGTCTGTGAAAAAGGTGTAAAGAAGCGTGAGCCGCCCGAAGCTGCCGTATGCTCACGTTGTGGACCGTTACCACGTGAACCACTCCGACCCGGGACCCATCCGGCTCGCGATACTCGACTCCGACTCCGGGTTCGTCCAGGTTCTGGTCAACCGGCTGGAGGGAATCGGATGGCAGTACCGCCGCCTCGAGGCCGCCCCGCGCATCGAGGAGTTCGTGGCCATGCGCGTGAACGCCGTGGTCGTGGACCTCGCCTTGATGGGCCCATCGGCCTGGGAGTTCCTCGAGCGCCTGTCGGGCGCGATGCCCGGTCTCGGCGTGGTGGTCTGCACCGGCCGCTCCACCGTGGCCCAGCGGGTGCGCGGCCTGCGCATGGGCGCCGACGACTGGGTCACAAAGCCCTGCCACCCCGAAGAGGTGCTCGCCCGGGTCGAGGCCGTGGTCAGGCGTCGCAAGCAGGCCACCAGCCGCATCGACGAGGGCCCGATGGCGGCCGGTGAGCTCGAGATCCGTGCCGACCAGTTCCAGGCCTTCGCCGGCGGGCGCAGCGTCGATCTCACCCGCCGCGAGTTCGAGGTGCTCCAGCTGATCGCGCACGCGGAAGGCAGGGTTCTCCAGCGCGAGGAGATCTACCAGCAGGTGTGGGGCTACGCGATGGCTCATGGCGACCGCTCGGTGGACGTCTTCATCCGCAAGGTCAGACAGAAGCTCGAGCAGGCCTCACCCGACTGGCACTACATCCACACCCACTTCGGCGTCGGCTACCGCTTCGACCCCGATCTGCGCGAGCAGGATTCGGAGCCGGGGAAGGATTTGGCAGGGATGCCGAATCCTTCGGAGCCGTCTCCCCTAGGCCACGAGGGCGGCGGCTCGGGGAATGCCCCTGGCCAGAAGGCGGCGGGGGCCCCCGCCGACCAGGGTGCGGCAGAGCAGGGGGTCGATCCCGTGCTCGACAAGATGCGCAGCAGCCTCGCGTAGCAGCGGGGGCCTGGTCAGGCCGTGGGCGTCCGAGCTCACCACGGTCACCAGTCCTCGGTCGATGAGCGCGAGAGCGGCCCACTGGGCCTCGGGCCCGTGAGCGCCGGTGATGGACTGGGCGTTGACCTGGGCGAGTGAGCCGGCGGCCAGCTCGCGACGCAGGCCGGCGCTGTCGTAGAAAGAGGCGTCGGCGCTGCGCTCTGGGTGGGCCACGAGCACTCCGAAGCCGCGGTCGCGCAGCTCGTCGGTGGCGGAATGAAACTCCTCCTCGATCCCCTCGAAGGGCGACTCCACCAGCAGCCAGGGCGATGCCGCAGGGCCCTGAGCGATCGACTCCAGCTCGTTCTGGGAGAGCCGGCCCACCATGTCGTGGCCCAGCTCGGCCCCGCGGCGCAGCTCGATCGGCACGCCGTCGGCGGCCAGCGCGGCCTGCAGCTCTTCGACGCGCTCGCCCAGCCCGAGCACATCGGTCACGAAGTCGGTGCGTACGTGGGGCGTGGCCACGACGGTCTCGGTGCCCTGCGCGGCGGCCTGGCGAACCAGCTCGACGCTCTCCTCGAGGGTGACCGGCCCGTCGTCGACACCGGGGAGCGCGTGGAAGTGCAGCTCGACGCTCTTGGCAGTCCCGACCATCGTGGTCTCACATTCGTGCCGCGAGCAGGGCTTTTCGTCACCCTTCCGTTACTTGCATGTGGTGTTGATGTGAACTGCGGCGATAGAGGCATCGCGATACTCCGCCCCCACCGCGATTGGAGGCTGCATTCGATGAGCAGGAACGGACGTATCGGGCTCTTGGCCCTGGCTGCGGTGACAGCGGTCATGGCCTTCGTGCTGGCCCGGCCCGAGGAGGGCAGCGACAAGGCTGACGATCCAAGTACGAGCTCGGCGCAGACCACGCCCTCCGAGGGCAACGACAACGACGACGGGCCCACGGCCACGGCCGAGTCGGCACCCCCTCCACCGCCGACCGAGATCCGGCTGGAGGCGGGCGAGGTCCAGGGTGCAGTGCAGCGGATCGAAGCCAAGGCCGGTGACACCGCGCGCTTCGTAGTGATCTCCGACACCGCGGACGACATCCACCTGCACGGCTACGACACCGTGAAGGAGGTCGCGCCGGGCAAGCCTGCCCGGTTTGAGATCGAGACGGAGCTCGAGGGCGTGTTCGAGATCGAGAGCCACGTTGCCGAGGACGCGGGGCGTGAGCCGCTCATCGCGAGGCTCGTGGTCGAGCCTTCGTGAAGCCGGCCCCTTCGCGTGACGCGCCCCGTCGGCGGCGGCGGGCGCTGGCCGTCGCTGCCGCGGTGGGCCTCGGGACTGCGCTGACCACTCCTTCTCTCGCCCTGGCCCACGGATTTGGCGGGGGGAGGACGGATCTGCCGATTTCCAAGACGCTGTTCATATACGCCGCGGCGCTGGTGCTGATCCTGTCGTTCGTGGCTCTCGCGGTGCTGTGGCCACGGCCCAAGCTCGCTCGATACCGCTTCATCGCGCTTCCCGTGTTGGTTTCGCGGGTGCTGCTGAGCCGGCCGATCGCAGTGCTCTGCGGCGCGATCGGCGTCTTTCTGCTCGCGCTCACGATGTACGCCGGTCTGACCGGCGTACAGACCTCGTCGGCCAACTTCGCGCCCACCTTCGTCTACGTGATCTTCTGGCTCGGGCTGGTCCCGGTGAGCGTGCTCTTCGGCGACGTGTTCCGGGCGTTCAACCCGTGGCGGGCCATTGGCAAGGCGGTGGCCTGGGTCGCGCAGACCGCCGCCCGGGGCCCGATTCCTGCGCCGCTCGCCTACCCCGAGCGCCTGGGCCGCTGGCCCGCCGCCGCGGGCGTCTTCGCCTTCGCGGTCCTCGAGCTCGTGCGCTCTGGGGGCGACGCCCCGGATACCGTGGCCATCGCCGCGCTCGTCTACTCGGCGACCACCTTCGTGGGCATGGTGCTGTACGGGGTTGAGGCCTGGTGTGACCGCGGGGAGGCGTTCGGCGTCGTGTTCAACCTCCTCTCGAAGATCTCTCCCGTCGAGCGCCGAGACGGTCGCCTTGGTCTGCGGCCTCCCCTCGCCGGGCTGGCGAAGCTCGAGCCCCTGCCCGGCACGGTGGCGCTGATCGCGGTGCTGATCGGCTCGACGAGCTTCGACGGAGGCGCCGAGTCCTCCCTGTGGACCGGACTCGCGCCGCAGATCGCCGACGCGTTCGAGTCGATCGGCTTCTCTCCCGAGAAGGCTCTCGAGACAGCATTCCTGATCGGCCTGGCCGCCACGGTGGCGCTCGTGTTCGGGTTCTACAGGCTGGGCATCGCCGGGGCGGCGCAGGTCGGCAACGACCTGACGGCCGAGCGGCTCAAGGGCGCGTTCGCGCACTCGCTGGTGCCGATCGCGTTCGCCTACGTGGCCGCGCACTACCTCTCATTCCTCGTGTTCCAGGGACAGGCGATGTGGTTTCTCGCCTCCAATCCCCTGGGTGAGCAGGGGGTCGACATCTTCGGCACCGCGGATCGCCCGATCGACTACAGCGTGATCGGCGCGTCCTTCACCCAGTACGCGCAAGTGTTCTTCGTGCTGGTGGGCCACGTGGCCGCCCTCGCGCTGGCCCACGACCGCGCGCTCGAGCTCTACGAGCGCCCGAAGCAGGCGGTGCTGTCCCAGTACTGGATGCTGGTCGTGATGGTGGGCTTCACGACCTTCGCCCTCGTCCTTCTGCTGCAATCCAACGGATGACCCTCCAGCTCGCCCACGCCAGCCACTGGCTGCTCCAGGTGGCCTACCTCCTGCCGGTCGCGACGTTCCTGGTCTGGCTGGGATGGACGACGTTGAAAGAGAGGCGCGCGGGAAAGGGGGACGGGACACGCTGAGGGGAGGCAGCAAGGCGCCGCGAAACAGCGACTGTTGGAGGGTCAAGGATGAACTGAGACGGACTGCCTTGCGTAGGTACGTCCATCGTGCTTGCCGTCCGTTGCCTGATTGCCCGCGGCTCGCTGCAGCGACTGGCAGTTCTCTACGCGCTGGCGGTGGCGATGGCCTGCCCCGCGGTGCTGAGCGCCGCTGAGGGGGATCCGACGCCGGCGGATGCTCAGTCCCGAGACCCCATCGCGGAAGCTGCGCCTGCTCCCGAGCCGCCCTCGGCCGATCAGCTTGCGTCGCCTCGAGGCGCGACAGCCGCCCCGCCCCCGCCGCCCGCTCCCGCCGCGACCGGCACGCCTGACGTACCCGGAGGCGATCCACAGACCGCGCCGCGCGAGACGACGCCGCCCGTCTCCACCTCCGCCTCCGCTCGAGACGGAGTCGAGGCACGGGCCGCCGCGTCGGGCTCGGTGGCAATGGAAGACTTCAGGTTCTCACCCGCAACCGTGACGGTCGCCGAGGGCGACTCGGTTACGTGGACCAATAGGGGCAAGGCGACCCATACTGCCACCGGCGACGGCTTCGATACCGGGGAGGTCGCGTCCGGGAAGAGTACTTCGGTCAGGTTTGCGAGCGCGGGCAACTTCTCGTACCTGTGCTCGATCCACCCCGAGATGCGGGGGACGGTGCGTGTCGCGGACGCCTCCAGCGGCGGGGACGGAGCAGACCGCTCGCCGGCGGGCATTGAGTCCGATGACAAGCCGGGCTCGTCGCCGGGGCCGGCTGACGCATCGGGCCGGGACTCTGCCTCCGGCGCCGGATCGCGCGAGCCGACGCTCCCGTCGACCGGTTTGGAGGCCGGACTGCTTGGAGTGCTCGGTGGCGTTCTGCTGGCGTTGGGCATCGCCCTGCGCCACGTTCAGGCGAGGAACCAGGAGGGGTCTAGCGCAACGCTCGGACCAGGAGGCCGAGCGTAGCCACGGGCGCACTGATGAGCCCAAGCGCGAGGGGCAGGCAGCACCCGCACCCGCGCACCTGGACATTGCTACGTCGACGCCGTCTACGCACCGCTCTCCTCAAACCGGCCGCTTCGTCGCTCTAGCGCGCGGTCCGGTCCCAGTCGTGGTCATTGCGCCGACCCTAACCGATGGGCACATCCACCCCGTGAGTCAGGCGCGCTCCGGCCCTAGACGCGAAGAAGCCCGGGAGCAGGGCTTCTCTAGCGCGAGCGACCGGACTCGAACCGGCGACCTCCGGCGTGACAGGCCGGCGCTCTAACCAACTGAGCTACGCCCGCGGGGCCGTCGAGCATAGCGGAGCGCGAGCCCTGCCCCGGAACGCGATACTGCCGCCATGGGGCTTGATCTGCAGGGTCGGAGGGTTCTCGTCACGGGTGCTTCGGGCGGTATCGGGATGGCGATCGCTCGGACGCTTCACCGCCGTGGAGCCACCCTCGTGGTCACCGCTCGCCGGCATGATCTGCTCGACCGCCTGTGCGCCGAGCTGGGTGACCGCGCGGAGGCATTGCCGGCGGACCTCAGCGACGGGGCTGACGTGGCGGCTCTGGTCGGGCGGGCGGGGGCGGTCGACGTGCTCGTGGCCAACGCAGGCCTGCCGGCCAGCGGGCCGCTGCTGAGCTTCGAGCACGAGCAGATCGACCGCGCGCTCGACGTGAACCTGCGCGCTCCGCTGCACCTGGCCAGGGCTCTCGCGCCGGCGATGGTCGAGCGCGGCTCGGGGCACCTCGTGTTCGTCTCCTCGCTGTCGGGCAAGACCGCCAGCCGCGGCAGCTCGCTCTATTCGGCCACCAAGTTCGGCATGCGCGGGTTCGCGATCGGTCTGCGCGAGGACCTCGCGGGCACGGGCGTGGGGGTGACCACCGTGTTCCCCGGCTTCATCCGCGATGCCGGGATGTTCCACGACAGCGCGACGAAGCTGCCGTCGTTCGTGGGCACCCGCACACCGGAGCAGGTGGCGGAGGCGCTGGCGCTGGGCATC
Organism: Thermoleophilaceae bacterium; assembly: GCA_013812005.1. GTDB lineage: Bacteria > Actinomycetota > Thermoleophilia > Solirubrobacterales > Thermoleophilaceae > JAAYBF01. Next base: position 1,637 of record JACCUE010000196.1, on the reverse strand, counting down.
GAGCGCGGGCGGCTCGAGGTCGATGTGGCCCCGCTGCCCCTGCGGCTCGGGGCGGCGCTCGGCGGGCTGGCCCCGGCGGTGTCGAGCGCGGTGCAGCGCCGCCTCGGCGGAGCCGAGGTTGCCGACCAGATGGCCCGCGGGCAGGTCGACAAGCGGTAGCGGCGGGATGCTGTCCTGGATTGGTGTCGCTATGCGACCACCGGGCAGGACAGCTCGACTTATCTACAGGAACGGTCGCTGGGAGGACAGGTCGGGCTCCAGCCGGTCATCCTCGAGATCGAGCGCCACTCGCACGATGCGGCTCTGCTCCTTGCGGTGCGCGGCGGCGTAGCCCTCGCCCGGGGACGCGCGCAGCTGGCGGCCCACATAGAAGTAGTGCAGGCTCTCGGGCAGGATCGCCGCCATGCGCCTGCGCATGAAGGCGCGCGCGCCCATGTTGCGCGGCTCCTCCTGCACCCATACGACCAGCTCGAGGTTCTCATAGCTCGCGAGCAGCTCCTTCAGCTCGCCCTCCGGGAAGGGGTAGAGCATCTCCACCCGCGCGACAGCGATGTGGCGGGCCTGCTCGCGCTCCTCGTGGGCCACGATGTCGTAGAAGACCTTGCCCGAGCACAGCACCAGCTTCTTCACCTCCTCGCGCGGGCCGGGCAGCGACGGGTCATCGATCACCCGTTGGAAGGCTCCCCCCCACAGCTCGTCCAGAGTGGAGCTGGCGGCGGGCAGGCGCAGAAGGCTCTTGGGCGTCATCACCACGAGCGGACGCGGCTTGGACACCAGCGCCTGGCGGCGCAGCAGGTGGAAGTACTGCGCCGGCGTGGTCACATTGGCCACGCGCATGTTGCCTTCGGCACAGGCCTGCAGGAAGCGCTCGAGGCGTCCGCTCGAGTGCTCGGGACCGGATCCCTCGTACCCGTGGGGCAGGAGCAGGGTGAGCCGCGAGGTCTGCCCCCACTTGGCGAGGCCCGAGGTGAGGAACTGGTCGATGATCACCTGCGCGGAGTTCACGAAGTCGCCGAACTGGGCCTCCCAGAGAACCAGCGCGTCGGTGTCCTGCACGCTGTAGCCGTACTCGAACCCGAGGCAGGCCTGCTCCGACAGCGGGCTGTTGTGCAGCTCGAAGGGCGACACGGCGCTGTGCAGGTTCTGTAGCGGGCAGTAGGCCCGGGAGGGGCTGTCGAGGGGGGCGGCGCCCCCCTCGGACCCCACGGCGTCGTGCATCACGAGGTGGCGCTGGCTGAAGGTGCCGCGCTCGGTGTCCTGACCGGTCAGGCGCACGGGCACGCCGAGAGCCAGCAGCGAGGCGAAGGCCAGGGCTTCGGCGTGCGCCCAGTCCACCGGCCCGCCGTCCAGGGCCTCCCGGCGCTTCTCGAGGAACGGCTTGAGCTTGCGGTGCACGTGGAAGCCCCCCGGCACCCTCACGAGCTGCTCGTTGAGAGAGCGCAGCAGGTCCTCGGGGAGCGTGGTCTTGGGCTCCCGGCTCATCGTGCGGTCGATCTCGTGCGCACCCGTTTCGGGCGGGCCCGCCATCGACTCCTTCAGCTCGGTGTGGGCCGCGGCCACCACGCCGTAGGCGTCGTCGGCCATCTTCCCGGCACCCTCGGCGGAGATCGCGCCCTCCTCCACAAGCTTGTCCGCGT
>JACCUE010000189.1 GCA_013812005.1 Thermoleophilaceae bacterium | reverse complement strand
TACGGGTACCGTGGAGGGAGATGGCCGCGCGTGACGAGATCATCGAGTTTCTGGACACCCTGCTCGACCCGGAAACGTTCGAGGACTATGGGCCCAACGGCCTCCAGGTGCCCGGAGCCACGGAGGTCGACGTGGTGGTCACCGGCGTGTCGGCCCAGCTCGAGCTGTTCGAGCGGGCGGCGGCCGAGCGGGCGCAGTTGGTGCTCTGCCACCACGGGTTGTTCTGGGACTTCCACCCGCGCACGATCGGGGCGTCGATGAGGCGGCGGCTGCAGACGCTCTTCGAAGCCGACATGTCGCTGGCCGGCTACCACATCCCGCTCGACGCCCACCCCGAGGTGGGCAACAACGCGCTGGTGTGCCGCGCCCTGGGGCTCGAGCCGGCCGAGCGCTTCGCCAGCCACCGCGGACAGCCGCTGGGATTTGTGGGGCGTAGCGCCGAGGGCGTCCCTTTCTCAGAGCTGCGAGACCGTTGCCGGTCCGGGCTCGGGCAGGAGCCGTTCGTGTGGGACACCGGGCCCGATCTCGTCCACGCCCTCGGGGTGGTCACCGGCTCGGCGGCCGGCTCACTCGGCGAGGCGATCGCGCGGGGGCTGGACGGCCTGCTCACGGGGGAGCCCGCCGAGCACGTGATGGCCGACGCGCGCGAAGCGGGCGTGCACTTCATCGCCGGGGGCCACTACGCCACCGAGACGTTCGGCGTCAGGCGGCTGGGAGACATGCTGTCCGAGCGGTTCGGAGTCGAGCACCGCTTCATCGACATCCCCAATCCGATTTAGACAGGTGCGGTGCTCGGCCGAGAGCCATCCGTGCGGTGCTCGGCCGATCGGCGATCGGCCTGCGCTCCTCCGGCAGCGATCGGCCTGCGCTCCCCCCCGGGGAAGGCCCCGCGGGTCCGGCGAGCATCGCACCCCACCTTCTCTTTCCTCTTGCGCGGTCCGCCAGGACGGATACTCTTCGACGGGCTTGGTCAAGCTAGGAGAGGAGCAGCACACGATGGCGATCCACCTGACGCCCACGGAGCTCGGCCGCGAGGCAGGGATGCACCGCAGAGAGGTCATCGCGAAGTGCATGGAGCTCGGGGTGCCGATCTTCCAGGGACGGATCGACAAGACACTCTTCCTCAGCTCGCTCAAGCAGGCCAAGCAGGCAACCACGCTGGCCAAGGCGTAGCGCGCAGCGCCGCACTCGCGATGGAAACGGTGACTGCCGCCGCTTCGAGCACCGGCTCGAAGACCATGGCGGACCTTGCGGCGCTGGCCGCCGAGAAGTACGCCGGCAAGTCGGCCCTGAGGCACAAGGTGGGCGACGAGTGGGTCGACGTGACCTACGACGACTTCGGCACCGCCGTGCGCGAGACCGGCCTCGGCCTCATCGACCTCGGTCTCGAGCCGGGCGACAAGGTGGGGATCGTGGCCCACACCCGTCCCGACTGGACGTACTCGCACTTCGGCATCCTCTCCTGCGGCGCGGTATCGGTCTCGGTCTACCAAACCAACTCCGCCGAGGAATGCCACTACGTGCTCGAGCACTCCGAGTCGAAGGCGGTCTTCCTCGAGGACGCAGAGCAGCTCGAGAAGATCCGCGCCGTCCGCGACCGGCTCCCCCGCCTGGAGCACATCGTCCTGTTCGAAGACGTGGACGGCGCCGACGACGCCATCACCCTCGATGAGCTGCGCCGGCGCGGGCGGGGCCGCGACGCGTCCGAGCTGGAGGCCCGCTCATCGGCGGTGACCAAGGACGACACGTGCATCTACATCTACACCTCTGGCACGACCGGCCCGCCCAAGGGGTGCATCCTCAGCCACGGCAACTATCGCGACGTGGTGAGCATGTCGGAGTCCCAGGGGGTGCTCGAGGAGGACGATGTCGTCTACCTCTTCCTCCCGCTGGCCCACGCATTCGCGAAGCTCGTGCAGTTCCTCGCGCTCGACCTGGGCGGAGTGCTGGTCTACTGGGAGAAGGACCCTCAGAAGATCGTCCCCAACCTCATCGACACCAGGCCCACCTATTTCCCGAGCGTCCCGCGGATGTTCGAGAAGATCTACACGCTCGCGACGAGCAGCGCCGAGGATCCCGAGCAGATGCGCAAGGGGGTCGAGGTGGGCGTGAAGGTACGCCAGATGCGCGAGGCCGGCCAGGACGTGCCGGCGCAGCTGCAGGCCGGCTTCGACCAAGCTGAGGAGGCGCTCTACAAGAACGTGCGGGCCATCTTCGGCGGCAGCATCCGGCAGTGCAACACGGGCGCCGCGCCGATCGCCAGGGAGATCCTCGAGTTCTTCTATGCCTGCGGCGTTCCCGTGATGGAGGGCTACGGGATGACGGAGACGGCCACGGTGGCGACCGTCAACACGCCAGATGCGTTCCGGCTCGGCTCGGTAGGCAAGCCGATCCCCCACATGGAGGCCAAGCTGGCCGAGGACGGCGAGCTCCTGCTGCGGGGCCCGAACATCTTCAAGGGCTACTACAAGAACGAGGAGGCCACGGCCGACGCGCTCGTCGACGGCTGGCTGCACACCGGCGACCTCGGGAAGATCGACGACGACGGCTTCGTCTACATCATCGGCCGCAAGAAGGACATCATCATCACGGCCGGCGGCAAGAACATCACGCCCGCCAACCTAGAGAACGGCCTCAAGCAGAACCGCTGGATCTCACAGGCGGTCGTGGTCGGCGACCGCCGCCCCTTCCTCGTGGCGCTGATCACGATCGACCCCGAAGAGGCCCCGGCCTTCGCCGAAAAGCACGGTGTCGCGGTCGAGGATCTGCCGGACTCCGAAGCGATGCGCGCCGAGGTGCAGGCCGCGGTGGACGGAGTCAACGCAAAGGTCGGGCCCGTCGAGCAGATCAAGCGGTTCAAGATCCTCCCGCGCGATCTCACCCAGGAGACCGGCGAGCTGACCCCCACGCTGAAGGTCAAGCGCAACGTGGTGAGCGACAGGAACGCCGCCGAGATAGACGCGCTGTACCCAGGCTAGGACACCTACAGTTCTATCTGGCAGGCATGGCCAGCAACGACCCAACTGATACGGGTGGACTGTTTATCGGGCGACGGCCCGGCACGGCGCCCGTGCGGTTTCGCGACGCTCCCCCGAGCGGCACGCCTCGCCGGCGTCGCTTCGACAGCGTCCTGGCCGCGGCGCTGCTGGTGGTGGAGACGGTTCTCTGCCTCAGCCTCTTCGGACCCCAGCCGCTCGGCTGGCTGTGGGTCGGCTCCCAGGTCGAGTACCTGACCGGCGCCGTCACGGCGGGCATCTCGACGATCATGCTCGGCTCCCTGGCGTCACTCATGCTCACGATGGTCGTGGCCAAGCGCGTGGACCACGCGTGGAAGCTCGTGCGCCGTGCCGGCGGTCACCGCCAGGAGCAAGGGGCGCTCGAGTGGATCTTCGCGGTCAGCGTGGGAATCACCGTCGTGGCCTTCAGCGTCTGGTTCCTCTTCGTCGAAGGCCCCGGCCCCTCGCTCGCCCCGACGAACTAGCCCCGCACGTGGGTCTGCTCGACTACTACAGGCAGTTCGAGGACGTCGACGAGGTCGAGGCCAACCAGGCCCGGCGCGCCCGGCGCGCCCGCGAGAAGGCGCTGGCGCTCGAGCATGCGCCGGACCTCGACCTCTCGGGCACGGAGTGGCCGGAGTTTCCCAACTCCGAGGTGATGAACGCCTCCATCTTCACCGCCCGCGGGCGGATCAACGGCTACCCCGACCGCCACGCCGAGGACGTGCGTCGGGCCTTGGCGCGGCGTCATGAGGTCGAGCCCGAGCGGATCGTGCTCGGCAACGGCGCCGCGGAGCTGCTCCAAGCCACCGCCCTCGTGCTGATGGGCGAGGGCGACGAGCTGCTCACGCCGTGGCCCTCCTACCCCCTCTACCCGTTGATGGCCGCGCGCGCCGGCGGGCGCCCCGTGCTTGTCGAGAGCGTGGAAGCAGTGGCGGATGCCGTCACCGACCGCACCCGGCTGGTGGTGCTCTGCAACCCCAACGACCCGACGGGCACCTACATCCCGGCCGACGTCGTGGCGTCGCTGGCCTCGAAGCTCCCCGAGCGCGTCCATCTGCTGGTCGACGAGGCGCTGGTGCACTTCCAGGACGCCGAGGCCGTGGACGCCGTCCTGCGCCTCACCGACGCCTTGCCGCGCACGCTGGTCGTCCGCACGTTCTCGAAGATCTACGGCCTGTCCGGGCTGCGGGCGGGATACGCGGTCGGCTCTCCCGCCTCGGCCGGCTTGCGCGACGCCATCTCCCCGGTGCTCGGCGTGAACGCCCTCACCCAGTCTGCGGTCGACCAGGCGCTGAAGATCGGCGGACCCGAGGTGGAGCGCCGCCGCCGGACGGTGATCGACGAGCGCAGCCGTCTGTTGGAGGCGCTGCGCGACCTCGATGTCGCGGCCACCGACAGCCAGGCCAACTTCGCGTGGATGAGCGCCGAGGGTCTGTCCGGAGCCGAGCTGGCGGGGCGCCTGCGCCGAGATGGGGTACTGGTTGCCCCTGGCGGCCCGCTGGGCGCCGAGGACCACATACGCGCGACCGTGCGCAACGCCCCGGCCACCGACCGCCTGCTCTCGGCCCTCCGCAAGGCGCTCGCCTCGGGCTGAGCCAAGTGGCGGAGACCACTAAGACCACACCCGCTCGGCGGTGTCCGCCATCAGCGCCAGCTTGCGCCGCTCGTCCTCCACCCCCAGATCGTTGCCCACCACGGAGGTCGAGAAGCCACACTGGGTGCCCACGGCCAGGCGCTCGAGGTCGATCACCTCTGCCGCCTCACGGATGCGGTGCACGAGCACGTCCGCGTCCTCGAGTCGTGCCGTCTTGGTGGTGATCAGCCCGAGCACCACCAGCTTGTCGTCGGGCACCAGGCGAAGCGGATCGAAGCTGCCCGAGCGCTCGTCGTCGTACTCGAGCAGCAGGCGCTGGGCGTGCACGCCCCCGAAGACGGGCCTTGCGATCTCGTCGTAGCCGCCCTCCACCAGCCAGCGACTGTCCTGATTGCCCCGGCAGAGGTGGAAGCCGAATGTGAGCTCAGGAGCGGCGTCGATCACCGCGTTGTCGGCCTCGATCCCGTAGGAGAGCCACGAGTCCGCAGTCCACCCCCTGGCCTCGTAGAAGGCCCGCCACTTCGGGTCCACCAGCAGTGGGTAGTGGGGCGCGTCGAGCTGCACGTAGCCGCATCCCAGCCGGCGCAGCTCCCTCACCTCGTGCTGGAGGATCGACACGACGTCGGCCATGAAGTCGTCGAAGCTCGGATAGGCCTCGCGCGAGCGCTCGGGCACCCAGAGGTTGGCGAAGAGGCTGGGACTGGGGAGCGTGATCTTGGCCACCCGGCCGGTGACGGCGCGCAGAAACGCGAACTCCTCGGCGGCCAGGCTGCGGCGGCGCTCGAGCGGCCGCACCACGGCCATCTGCCCGGGCCGCGCGATGGTCTTGTCGCCGAGCTCCTCGGAGTGCCAGTCGCCCCAGAGCCATGCGTCGATGCTCACGCCCTCGACCCCGTCCACCGCGGCTGTCAGCTCGGACTGGAAGGACTCCCGCCGCAGCTCGCCGTCGGTGACCACCGGGCAGCCGGCGTCCTCCTGCAGGCGCACGACCTCCCGCACGGCTGCATCCTCGGCGGCCTTCAGGCCGGCCGCGTCGAGGCTGCCCGCGGCGTGGGCGGCCCGGGCCTCGAGCAGTAGAGGCGGGCGCAGGAGGCTGCCGACGTGGTCAGCCCGAGCCTCGACCATCCGGGCGCGTCAGCCCTCTTCGGACTGGCGTAGCAGCGCGCCTGTCGTCTGCTCCAGGATTCGCCGCCAGGCCGCCGTCTTCTCGCGCTCCTTCTCGAACCGTCGCACCACCTTGCGTACGCGGGTGGCCGATATCTCGATGCCGTGCTTGGCGCACACGGTCTTGAGGGTGGGGTAGTCCTGAGCCAGCTTGAGGGTCACCGACTCGAAGCCGTGGCGCGCGATCTCGACGCGCTTGGTGAAGTTCATGACGTTCGTCTCGAACATCAGCTCGTCGTTGGGGTCGGGCTCGATCAGGATGATGTCGACCCCGGGGTACTTCTCCTTCCAGTGGCTCACCGCCTCGTGCAGCCGCTGGTGGGCCAGCAGCTTGAAGGTCTGGTAACCGATCTGCGGGAAGCCCATGTCGGCCACCCGCCGCACGC
>JACCUE010000177.1 GCA_013812005.1 Thermoleophilaceae bacterium | reverse complement strand
GCGCTCGCCCTGGCGGAGGACGGGGCGATCGCCGTCGGGGCCACCGGGCTCCTGGTGGCCACCGATCACTCGCTGGAGCTGCTCCTCGGCGCCGACCGCCCCCTGGCCCGGGACATGTCAGACGCTGCGCTGGAGCCGCTGGGAGACGAGACAGCAGCCTCGCGCCTGCGGCTGCGCACCACGCTCGAGGCGTGGCTCGCCGAGCGCGGCCGGACCGAGCGGGTGGCGGCGCAGCTCCACGTGCATCCCCAGACGGTGCGTTACCGGATGGCGCGCCTGCGGGAGCTGTTCGGCGACCGCCTCGACGACGCCGAGGCGCGCTTCGAGCTGCAGGTGGCGCTCAGAATCGGGCCTCGGAGCGGGGAGTAGCATCGGACGATGAGCTTTTCCCTCGAAGGTCGCGCGGTCGCCATCACGGGTGCCTCCTCGGGCATCGGCGAGGCCACGGCGCTCGCCCTGGCCGGCGCGGGCGCGGCGGTTGCGCTCGGGGCCCGTCGCAAGGACCGGGTCGAGGGCCTTGCGCGGCGAATCGAGGCCGACGGCGGCCGTGCCGTGGCAATCGAGGTCGATGTGTCCGACGAGGCGCAGGCGCGCGCCTTCGTCGAGGGCGCGCAGTCTGAGCTCGGCGGCCTGCACGGCCTGGTCAACAACGCCGGAGTGATGCTGCTCGGTCCGGTCGAGGGAACCGACACCGAGGAATGGCGGCGGATGGTTCAGGTGAACGTGATGGGCCTCCTCTACTGCACCCACGCCGCGCTGCCGCTGATGCGCGAGGGCGGCGGCGGGCACATTGTCAACGTCTCATCCACCGCAGGGCGCAGCGCCGCCGCGGGCGCAGCGGTCTACAACTTCACCAAGTTCGGCGTGACCGGCTTCTCCGAGGCGCTGCGCCAGGAGGCTCTGCACTCCCAGATCCGCGTGACCTGCGTCGAGCCGGGATTCGTCGAAACCGAGCTGCAGGAGCAGAACGTGAACCCGGTGGTTCTCCAGGGAGTGGAGAAGATGCGCGAGCAGATCGGTGACGTGCTGCAGCCCGGCGACATCGCGGACGCGATCCACTATGCGCTGTCGCGGCCTCAGCACGTGAGCATCAACGAAGTGCTCGTGCGGCCCACCGGTCAATCTCGCTAGACAAACGTACGTGATAACGTACGGTGGATGGCGGTAGTCGAAGCTCCCCCCGGCCTCGCGGTCGGCCCCCGCGTGAAGGCGCTGCGTGAGGGCCTCGACCTCTCGCTGCGCGATCTGGCCGAGCGTTCGGGCGTCTCGGCGCCGATGCTCTCCCAGGTCGAGCGCGGCGAGACCAGCCCCACGCTGGCGGTGGCCTCGCGGATCGCCGCCGGCCTCGAGCTCACCCTGTCCCAGCTGCTGCGCCTCGACGAGGGCACCGGCGTGATCGTCGTCGGTCCCGGCGAGCGGCTACGCGGTGGCCCCGGCCGGCGCGGGCACTCCTACGAGGTGCTCACGCCACCGGTGCCCGGGCAGCGCGCCGAGGTCTCGCTGCACACGCTGGCTCCCGGCTCGGCCACGGCACGCCCCGGCGATCCGCCGATGCACGAGCCCGGCAGTCGCGAGACCGCCGTGGTCACCGACGGCAGCATGACCCTGGTATGCGACGGCATCGCACACGAGCTGGCCGAGGGCGACACCGTGACGTTCGACGCCGACCTGCCCCATCACTTCGAGAACCCCGGCCCCGCCGGCGCCCGCTTCTTCGCGGTCGTGGCCGCCGGCCTGAGGAGGTCCTGATGTCCACGCAGTCTGGCGAGCGGGCGGTCCCCGCGAGCCCCTCGTCTCAGTCTTTGTTCGACAAGATCTGGCGCGCGCACGAGGTGGCCGACAGCCTGATCTACATCGATCTCCACCTGGTCCACGAGGTCACGAGCCCGCAGGCCTTCGAGGCTCTGCGCCTGGCCGGGCGCACGGTGCGCCGGCCCGACCGCACGCTGGCCACGGCCGACCACAACGTACCCACCGACGGCTCGCGCGTGGCCGCCCAGATCGCCGACCACCTCAGCCGCGTCCAGGTCGAGACGCTCGAGCGCAACTGCGAGGAGTTCGGCGTGCCCGTGCACTCGATCGGCGCGGCGCGCCAGGGCATCGTGCATGTGATCGGGCCCGAGATGGGGGTCACCCAGCCGGGCATGACGATCGTCTGCGGGGACTCGCACACCTCCACCCACGGCGCCTTCGGGGCGCTGGCCTTCGGGATCGGTACCAGCGAGGTCGAGCACGTGCTGGCCACCCAGACCCTTCAGCAGCGCAAGCCCCGCTCGATGCGGATCCTCTACAGCGGCGAGCTGGGCTATGGGGTGAGTGCCAAGGACCTGATCCTCGGCACCATCGGCCGGATCGGAGTCGAGGGCGGCGTCGGCCACGTGATCGAGTACGCCGGCCCGCCGATCGAGGCGCTCTCGATGGAGGGCCGGATGACGGTCTGCAACATGACCATCGAAGGAGGGGGCCGCGCGGGGATGATCGCCCCCGACGAAACCACCTTCGAATGGGTGGAGGGCCGCGAAGCCGCGCCGGACCCGCTGCCCCTCGACGAGTGGCGCGGGCTGCGCACCGACGAGGGCGCGCATTTCGACACCGAGGTGGTCATCGACGCGTCGGCCATCTCGCCCCAGGTCACATGGGGGACGACGCCGAGCATGGTCTGCGACGTGACCGCGGCGGTGCCCGAGCCCGCCAGCGAGGGCGACGAGCGCGCGCTCGACTACATGGCGCTCGAGGCCGGCACCCCGATTCAGGACATCCACCTCGACCGTATCTTCATCGGCTCCTGCACCAACTCGCGGATCGGTGACCTGCGCGAGGCGGCGGAGCTCGTGAGGGGCCGCAAGGTCGCCTCCACCCTTAGCGCGATGGTGGTGCCCGGCTCCCAGCAGGTGGCTGCGCAGGCCGAGAAGGAGGG
>JACCUE010000164.1 GCA_013812005.1 Thermoleophilaceae bacterium | reverse complement strand
AGCGGAGGGGGAGGGATTCGAACCCTCGGTACAGGGGTTACCCGTACAACGGTTTTCGAGACCGCCCCGTTCAACCACTCCGGCACCCCTCCGAGGCGCTTGCTGGCGCGCGGCGGAGAGGCTAGCGACTTGCCGGACTGCATCCGCTTGACAACGGGCACGCCCTTCTCCAAGCTCAGGCGGGTTCGGGCGACCTAGCGAGGGGCAGGCGGGAATGGGCACCAAAGGAGGCGTCGCCGGACGGTGGCGGGCGGTTGCCCTGGGCGTCGTCGCCGCGGCGAGCGGGTCGCTCGCGAGCGCTCCGGCAGCCGAGGCCGCCTTCTCTCCCTGCCCGGACGCCCCCAAGTTGCTGTGCGACACGGTGCCCGTCCCGCTCGACCGCTCGGGGGCCGTGCCCGGCACGGTCAACCTGGCGGCGCGCATCGCACCGGCCCGCGTCACCCCCGCGGCGGGCACTGTGCTCTTCCTCGCCGGCGGTCCCGGACAGGCCGCCACGCCGGCGTTGCCGTCGCTGGCGGCCGACTTCGGCCTGCTGCTGCCCAACTACAACGTCCTGACCTTTGACCAACGCGGCACGGGCCGCTCCGGCCCGCTCAGATGCTCGGCCTTCGACTCACCCAGGCGCGAGTCCCAGACGCGGGCGGCGGCTCGCTGCGGAAGGCAGCTGGGCGCGGCTCGCAGCTTCTATCGCACCGCCGATTCGGTGGACGACATCGAAGCGGTGAGGGCGGCCATAGGGGGGCCGCCGCTGGCCGTATTCGCCGTCTCCTACGGAGGCCGGGTGGCGGGAGAGTACGCGCGCCGGTATCCGGCCGCCGTGAGCCGCCTGCTGCTGGACTCCCCCAGCACGCTGTCGGGCACCAACCCCCTTGACCTGCAGCGCATTGGAACCCTGCCGCGGCTGCTGCGCTCGATCTGCGCCCGGAAGTCCTGCCCCTTCACCAAGTCGGCCTTCCGCGACCTGTCCCGGCTCGCCAAGCGGCTGCGAAAGCGGCCGTTGAGGGGAAGGGCGTTCGACTCCCGCGGCCGCGCGCGCAGGGTCAAGCTCACCCTGGCCGACCTTTACGGGCTCACCATCTCCTCGGACCTCGCCGCTTCCAAGCGCGCCCAGCTGCCGAGCGCCTACCGGTCTGCGGTCAGACGCGACCCGGGCCCGCTCCTGCGGCTGCTCGTGTCGCCCGGATTCCGGGCGGGAGGGGCCCAGGAACCGAGGGTCGAGGAGATCAGCTTCGTGACCAATACCGTGACCCTCTGCGCGGAGTCGCCGTTTCCGTGGAGCCCGGCCTCGGCGCCCGACCGGCGACGCGACCGCAAGCTCAACCGGCGCGTAGGGAAGCTGGGTGCCCGCGCCTTCCGGCCCTTCGGGGCGCAGGTGGCCATCGGCGTCGGCACCGTCACGCCCAGCTGCCTGCGCTGGCCCTCGGTGGCGCCGCCCGCCCGCGTGACCGCCGCCGGGCCGCCTGTGCCGACCCTGGTGCTCAGCGGCCTCGAGGACTTCCGGACACCGATCGAGAGCGCAAGGACGGTGGCCGCCGGCTATCCGAACGCCCAGCTGCTGCCGATCCCCTACGCGGGGCACTCGGTGGTTGGCAGCGACCCGTCGGGGTGCGCAGCCTTTGCGGCCTTCACCTTCCTGGGGGGAGGCGCCCCGCTGGCCGCCTGCCCAGCCCGACCGCGGCTGATCCCGGTGGCGCCCCGCGCGCCGCTGACCCTGCGCAGGCTCAGGCCGCTCGGGCTCAAGGGCGTGCGCGGGCGCACGATCAGGGCCACAACCCGCACCATCGACGACGCTCTGGCTCAGGTGATCGACGGATCCGGAGGCGTGCGAGCCGGAGGCCTGCGTGGCGGGCGGCTGTCCTTCGACCCCCCCACGCGCACCATCACCCTGACCGGCTACCGGTACCTGCCACGGGTGAGGGTGAGCGGCAAGCTGCAGGTGACGGCAGGGCCGCGGCTCAGCGGCAGGCTGCGCGTGGCCGGCGGGGGCACGGCGGCCGCGGTGCTGCAGGTGTCGGCCAACGGAGAGGTCCGTGTGAACTTCAAGCGCGGGGCGCGACGCTCGCAGGCCGCAGCGGCCGTACGCGTCGAGCCCTTCCGTCTGGTCCGGGTCCCCCGGACCCAGGCGATCGACCCGTAGTCGGCCGGACCAGGCTCAGCGGCGGGCCGCGAAGAAAGAGCGCAACATGCCTGCCGCCTCTGTGGCGAGCAGGCCGCCCGCGACCACCGGCCGGTGGTTGAGCCTCGGCTCGGCGAGCACATCGAGCACGCTGCCGGCCGCCCCGGCCTTGGGGTCGGTGGTGGCGAAGACCACCCGCGGCATGCGCGCGAGAACGATCGCTCCGGCGCACATCGCGCATGGCTCGAGGGTCACGTAGAGAACCGCGCCGTCGAGTCGCCAGCTACCCAGATGGCGTGACGCCTCGCGTAGAGCAAGCACCTCCGCATGCGCGGTCGGATCCGCGCGCAGCTCACGCTCGTTGTGGGCGCAAGCCACCACCTCCCCGCCGGCGGCGACCACGCAGCCCACGGGAACGTCATCGTGCTCGATGGCCCGCTCGGCCTCCCGCAGCGCGAGACGCATGAAGTACTCGTCACGACCGAAGAAGGGCGCCGGGGTCAAGTCACGCTGCCCGGCCGCCGACAAAAACTCAACAACTTGACTGCAGTTCCGGTGTTCTCCTCCTCGTACACTGGACGGCACCGTAGACCATGACTCGCATCCCCCTGCTATCGGCGGCACTGTCCGCAGCATTGCTCCTCTCCGCGTCCACGGCAGGGGCTGCGACCTATGTCCCGGG
>JACCUE010000147.1 GCA_013812005.1 Thermoleophilaceae bacterium | reverse complement strand
CTCTGGCGGCTGCGGTGCTCGGCATCTGGCTCGGCCTGGCGGCCGCGCTGTCTCTCGAGCGCCGACACTCGGTGCGAACCTAGGGCTATCTCACGCTGCTGGCTTCTGCGCGCCTGGCAAGTGGAGGGTCGCAGGCTTGGAGCTGGCGAGCAGCTTGGCGGAGAGCCAGCCGAACGTGGTCACGGCCTTCGGCGGCGAAGGCGGTGTTGGGAGCGCTTTGGTAGTCACTCTCCAGGGTGGTCAGAGCGCTCACAGCGGCCGGCCGGCCTTGCTCGCTGCTGGACTGGATGTTCTCGATGCAGTAGGCGTAGATCTGCGACAGGGATTCAGCGATGCGCTCAGAACGCGGCGTATCGATCGAGTTGTCGCCACTGCCGCAAGCTGGAAGCGCGGCGAGCGCCACGCACAGCGCAACGGAGGCCCAGCGCTCGGCTCCAATCACTGGACCGGCTGACGGCCGGCATGTTCGACGAACCAGGCCCACTGCGAAGCGATGCCATCGATCGGCGAGACGCTCGGCCGGTAGTGGAGAGCCGTCCGAGCCGCCTCGATGTCCGCCCCCGTGTCTCGTACGTCGCCTCGCTGCACAGGGCGCCGTACCACTCGGGGCTCGCGCCCGGCGATCTCTCCCAGGGCCGCCACGGCCTCGTTGAGCGATATCCGCGAGCCACCCCCGATGTTGAAGGTCCGTCCGCTGACGCCGTGCGCGCTGCCGGCAGCCATCGTCGCGGCCACGGTGTCGCTCACATACGTGAAGTCGCGGGTCTGCTCGCCATCGCCGTAGATCTCGAAGGTCTGGTCTGCCAGAACCGCGGCGCACAGGATCTGAAACGCCATGTCGGGTCGTTGCCTGGGGCCGAACACGGTGAAGTAACGGAGGCTTACGGCGTCCAGGCCGTAGTTGGCGTGGTAGACGCGACACAGATGTTCGCCGCTCAACTTGGTCAGCCCGTACGGAGAGAAAGGGGCTGGAACAGCCGACTCGGCTGTGGGGAGTTGCTCGGCGTCGCCGTACACCGAGGAGGAGGAGGCGTACACGAACCGCTTGCCGGAAGAGCCCTTGACGGCCTCGAGCAGGTGCTGAGTGGCGAGGACGTTGTTACGGACGTAGAGCTCGAACCGACTGCCCCAGCTGGGGCGTACGCCCGGCTCGGCGGCCAGGTGGAAGATCTGGTCGCAGTCTTCGACCAGATCTTCGAGGGCGCCCCTCGCGAGATCGATCGGGACGAACTCGAAGCCGTCCCAGTCTTGAGCCAGCTCGAGGTTGCGAAGCTTCTGCGAGCGACCGTAGTTGTCGTTGAAGCAATCGACGCCGAGGACTTCGGCGCCGTGCTCGAGCAAAGACTCAGTGAGATGGGAGCCGATGAAGCCGGCGCATCCCGTGACAAGGGCTTTCACGCGGACGGATACCAGCACACCTTCCGCCTGCTTGTCGAGCTGACAGTAGCCTGCCCTCCGTGCCGGGAGACGATGATCCGATCCGCGTCCTCAGGGTGATCTCTCGTCTGAACGTCGGTGGCCCCGCGATCCAGGTGATCACGCTCGCCAAGCTCTTGGAGTCGCGGGGCTATTCCACGACCCTCGTGCGTGGGCAGGAGGGGCCCCGTGAGGGAACGATGGATTCGCTTGCGGATGAGCTCGGCGTACGCCCGTTCAGGCTGCCGGGCCTGCGGCGAGAGCTTGGACTCCATGACGTGCGCGCTCTGATCGGTCTCCTTCGGGTGATCAGGCGGACCCGTCCGGTGGTGCTTCACACCCATGCGGCCAAAGCCGGCACTCTGGGCCGGGTTGCGGCGCTGATGGCGCTCGGGGCGAGACCGAGGGTGATCGTTCATACGTTTCACGGCCACGTCTTCGAGGGCGTTTTTCCCTCGCGCCTCGCATCGCGAGTCATCGTTCTCGTCGAGAGGTTGCTCGCTCCGCTCACGACCCGGTTTGTCGCGGTCTCTTCCGAGGTGGGTGATGACCTCGAACGGTATGGAGTGGCCGCTCCGGAAAGGATCAGCGTGATCCGCCTTGGCTTCGACCTGTCGCGCTTCAAGCTGGACGACGACAGGAGGCAATCTGAGCGGCTCACACTGCGGCGAAGCCTTGGTATCCCGCCGGACGCCCGAGTAGTCACGATCGTTGCTCGAGTTGTGCAGATGAAGCGCATCGACCGCTTCATCCGCGTTGCAGGACGCCTGGGAGACATGACCGACGTATGGTTTCTCGTAGTCGGGGACGGAGAGCAGCGTGAAGCGATCGAAGCCTCGGAGGATGCCCGTCGGCTTGGCGCCCGGCTGGTCTGGGCCGGTATGCGCCGAGACGTCGCGGCCGTGTGCGCCGCAACGGACGTGATGGTCCTCACCTCAGACAACGAAGGAACGCCGGTGGCCTTCATCGAGGCTCAGGCCGCCGGATTGCCAGTCGTCGGGCCCGACGTCGGTGGTATGGCGACCGTTGTAGAGGACGGCAAGACCGGCCGCGTTATCCCGCAAGGCGACGAAGAGGGCCTTGCGACTGCCGTGCGAGCCCTGCTTGAGGACCCGGCAATGAGCAAGAGGATGGGGGAGGCGGGACAGCTACGAGCCTTCGATCGGTTTGGAATCGATCGCCTGGTGGATGATGTCGACGCTCTGTACCACGAGCTGCTTGACCACCGGTAACCATTCGTTCAGGCCAACGTGTCCCCGTACTGATGGCAGGCCCCCCAGATCTGGCTAACATCATCGCGGGCGAAGGGGGGTTTTCACCAGGGAGGATTAGACGTTGCGATTTCTCATCACCGGCGGGGCCGGGTTCATCGGTTCCCATCTAGCCGACGAGCTGCTCAAGCGGGGCCACCGGGTCCACGTCCTCGACGATCTGTCGACCGGCTCGATCGAGAACATCCGCCACCTCAAGGACGATCCCCGGTTCGGCTACACGATCGAATCCGCCGCCAGCCCAGCGGTGGTTGCCGAGGTGGTCGACGAGGCCGACGCCGTCTACCACCTGGCCGCCGCCGTGGGGGTGGAGCTGATCGTGGAGAGCCCCGTGCGGACGATCGAGACCAACGTGCACTGCACCGAGGTCGTGCTCATGCAGGCGAACAAGAAGAAGAAGCCGGTGTTCATCGCCTCCACGAGCGAGGTCTACGGGAAGGGAGAGAAGCTCCCTTTTCGGGAGGACGGCGATCTGCTGCTCGGCCCGACCAACATGGGCCGCTGGGCCTACGCCTGTTCGAAGGCGCTCGACGAGTACCTCGGCCTCGCCTACCACAAGGAGAAAGGGCTTCCGGTGGTCGTCGGGCGGCTGTTCAACACGGTGGGACCGCGCCAGACCGGCCGCTATGGGATGGTCGTGCCGAGCTTCGTGCGCGAGGCGCTCGCCGGCAGGCCGATCGCCGTCTACGGAGACGGCACCCAGCGGCGCTGCTTCTGCCACGTCGAGGATGTGGTTCGGGCGCTGTGCGACCTGATGGTCAGCGAGGACGTCTACGGCCAGGTCTTCAACATCGGCTCCACGGAGGAGATCTCCATCCTCGACCTCGCCCACCGCGTGCGGGAAGCGGCACAGTCGGACTCGCAGATCGACATGGTGCCCTACCAGGATGCCTACGAGCCCGGCTTCGAGGACATGCCCCGGCGCATACCCGACGTCCGAAAGATCGAGGGCGCCTTGGGCTGGCGCCCGACGCGAGACCTCGCGGGCATCCTCGACGACGTGGTGCGCAGCGAGCGCCAGGCGGGAACAGACGTTTCCGCTGTCGGGGCCGCTTGATGGCCCTCGGAGGCCCGCGTGCCCGATGAAGCGCGGCTGATTCTCGCCTTCGCGCTGGCCCTCGGTGCTGCCTTCGCGGTCACGCCGGTCGCGATAGCGGTCGCCGAGCGCACCGGCTTCCACGACAAGCCGGTCGGCTACAAGGGCCACCGGGCGCCCACGCCATATCTCGGCGGCGCGGCGGTGGTGGCGGCCTTCCTCCTCGCCGGGCTGATCGCCGGAGGCGAGCTGTCGCGGCTGTCGCCGATCGTCGTCTGTGCCTTCGGGATGTGGTGCCTGGGCACGCTTGACGACCGCATCGCCCTGTCGCCGAGCCTGCGCCTGACGGCCGGTTTCGCTGCGGCATCCGCACTGTGGGCGTTCGGGCTCGGCTGGTCGGTCTTCGACGCCGCGGTGCCCGACCTCATCCTCACCAACCTCTGGGTCGTCGGACTCGCCAACGCGTTCAACCTGATGGACAACATGGACGGCGCGGCCGCCACCGTGGGGGCGGTGACCGCCATGGCCACGGCCGTGCTCGCCCTGATCGCCGGCGACGTGGCGCTGGCGATCATCTGCGTGGGGATGTCCGGGGCCTGC
>JACCUE010000145.1 GCA_013812005.1 Thermoleophilaceae bacterium | reverse complement strand
GCTGGTAGGGGGCGGGCTTGCCGGGCAGAGCGGCCTCCGCGATGCCTGAATCCTTCAGGGTGAGCATGTAGGGCTGCTTGTGGAAGCTGTCCATGTAGCCGAGTTGCACGCCCACGCCACCGGCCTTTGGCTCGAGCTGGTCGCGGGAGACCTGCTCGACATCGAAGTCGCGCATCAGAGCCTCGCGGATCGCCGCCTGCTTGGCCGTGTCGTCTTTCAGGCCGGTGAGCAGCCGGTGGGTGGGAAAGATGGTGAGTCCGGGATCGGAGAGCGAGCAGAGCAACATCAGCACGTAGCGGTGCTCGCCCTCGCCTCCCACCTCCTCGGCGTAGACACGGGCGGTCTCGTAGCGGTGATGCCCGTCTGCGATCAGCAGCTCGGCCCCGGCCAGCGCACCCTGGAGGATGGAGATCGCTTGCGGGTCGGCAACCCGCCACAGCGTGTTGCGCGTGCCCTCGTGGTCGGCGGCCGAGGCGAAGGGCTCGGCGGCGGCGGCTGCCTCCATCGCCTCGGCGGCGGCGTTGTCGGGGTCGGCGAACAGGCTGAAGATGGGGGAGAGGTTGGCCCGCGTCGCCCGGGTCAGGCTCAGCCGGTCCTCCTTGGGGCCGGGATGGGTGCGCTCGTGGGGACGGATCCGCCCTGGGCCATAGTCCTCCACCAGCACGCGCGCAAAGAGGCCGCGCCTACGCTGCTCGCCGCCGTCAGGCGCGGTGTAGTGCTGCTCGAGCACCCAGAGCGCCGGCTCGGACTCGCGCACGAGCACGCCCTGCTCGCGCCAGGCCTCGAACACCTCCTCGGCGTGCTGGTAGGGATCGCCGCCGCCGGGCGCACGCGGGAGGTCCACCTCCACGACGTTGAAGGGACTCTTGGCCAGCAGACGGTCGCGCAGCTCGTCGTCGATCACGTCGTAGGGAGGGGCGATCACCGCCTCGAGCGAGCCCACGGACTTCGTGTCGTAGCGCAGTGTGCGTAGGGGCTGGATCTCGGCCACGAGGGCGGCACCCTATCGGGGTCTTGACCTGCGGCCGCTGCCGCGGTAGGAGTGGCTCATGACCACCTCCGCCCGGACAGTGCCCGCCGCCTGCCCGCACGACTGCCCGGACACCTGCGCGATGCTCGTCACGGTGGACGAGGACGGCCGTGCGACCGGGGTGGCCGGCAACCCCGAGCAGCCCGTGACCGCGGGCTTTCTATGCGGGAAGGTGTCGAACTACCTCGACCGCGTCTACGCCGAGGACCGGCTGCTGCATCCCCTGATCCGCACCGGCCCCAAGGGCTCGGGCCAGTTCCGCGCGGCTTCGTGGGACGAGGCGCTCGCCCGCGTGGCGGGCGGCCTGCAGGCCGCCATCGCCGAGCACGGCGGCGAGTCGATCCTGCCCTACAGCTACATGGGCACCATGGGCCTCCTGCAGGCCGACCTGATGAGCGCACGGGTGATGAATGCCCTCGGCGCAAGCGAGCTCGAGCGCACGATCTGCGCCACGGCCGGGATGACCGGCGTGGCCGCCACGCACGGGATCTCGCCCGAGGTGGACCCCGAGAGCTGGCCGCTGGCCCGGTACGTGGTGCTGTGGGGCTGGAACCCGATGTCGACCGCCCCGCATCTCTGGCGGCTGGTGCTCGAGGCGCGCAGGGCGGGCGCGAAGATCGTGGTGATCGACCCCTTTCGCAGCCGCACGGCCCGCGTGGCCGACGAGCATCTGCGCCCGCGGCCCGGCACCGACGCCGCCCTGGCGTTGGGGATGATGCGCGCAGTCGTGGACGAGCGACTTCACGACGACGAGTGGTGCCGCGCGCACACCAGCGGCTACGAGGCCCTGCTCGGACGGCTGGAGGAGTACCCGGTCGAGCGGTGCGCGGAGCTGTGCGGCGTACCCGCGGCCGACATCGCGCGCATCGGATGCGACTTTGCCCGTAGTCAGCCCGCCCTGCTGCGCCTCGGCGTGGGGGCGCAGCGTCACAAGGGCGCTCCCGTGGCCTACCGCACCATCGCCTGCATTCCCGCCCTTACCGGAGCGTGGCGCCACGAGGGCGGCGGGTGCTCCTACATACCGACCGCCACCGCCGGTGCCGTGTCGGGGGAATCTCTGAAGCGCGTGGACCTGCGACCTCGGGAGGTGCGCAGGATCAACATGTCCCAGCTCGGGGACGCCCTCACGGACCCGTCGCTCGGCCCACCTGTCTCGGCCCTGGTGTGCTGGGCCTCGAACCCCGCGCAGGTCGCGCCCGAGCAGGAGAAGGTGCTCGCCGGCCTGCGTCGCGAGGACCTCTTCACGGTGGTGCTCGAGCAGTTCATGACCGACACCGCCAGGCACGCGGACGTGGTGCTGCCGTCGACCACCCAGCTCGAGCACCTGGACATGGTGGCCTCGTGGGGCCATCAGTACGTGACATGGAACGAGCCGGCCATCGCGCCCGTGGGGGAGAGCAAGCCCAACACTGAGGTGTTCCGCCTGCTGGCGGCGCGGATGGGCCTCGACGATCCGTGCTTCTCCGAGACCGATGAGCACCTGGCCGCCGCGATCCTGGACGACTCGCCGGGCGGGGTGTCGCTCGAGGCGCTGCGCTCGCGCGGCTTCATCAAGGTCGACGTCGGTCAGCGGCCGGCCCCGCATGCCGACGGCGGGTTCTCGACGGCCGACGGAAAGCTGTCCTTCGAGACCGACTGGCTGGCTGGTGCCGGCCTCGACCCGCTGCCCGCCTACGACCCGCCGGCCGAGGCGGCAGGCGCGGGCGCCGGCGAGCGGTTCCGGCTGGCGCTGATCACCCCGAAGACCCACCTGTTCCTCAACTCGACCTTCGCCAACCAGGCCCGCCAGCGCTCCGCCCAACCCGAGCCATACGTGGTGGTCCACCCCGACGACGCGGCCATTCGCGGTCTCGACGACGGCGCCCGCGTGCGGGTGTTCAACGACCGGGGCGGTTTCCTGTCCGCGGTGCGGGTGTCCGACGACGCCCCGCCCGGCGTGGTGGTGGCCCCGACGGGATGGTGGTCGGAGGACTACGAGGGCGGCGTCGGGCCCCAGGCCACGACGTCCCAGGAGCTGACGGCGCTGGGCGCGGCGCCGATCTTCAACGACAACCGGGTGGAGGTGGAGCAGGCCCGGTCCGCGGGCGCGGGGTTGTCGACTCCATCCGTCCCCGGGACGGATAGGTCGTAGCCGGTCTAGACTGATCCGCTCGGGGCGTGGCGCAGCCTGGTAGCGCACCTGCTTTGGGAGCAGGGCGTCGCTGGTTCAAATCCAGTCGCCCCGATTTCTGTGGTTGGTTGCTGACTCGCGATGGTTGACGCTCTTGGCTCTCACTCCGTCGGGGACCGGTTCTTGTCGACGATGGCGGCGGCGATCAGAACGAACGCGAACGCTCGGGCCAAGTACACCACTGGGCGCGCCTCGCTTGCGTCGTCGAGGATCGTCAGCAGGGTCCGGTTGACCATGAAGATGGCGAATGCGACGGCGAAGAACAGGAAGAGCCGGTCGCCCGTCTCGCGCCAGTAGCGGAGGAAGAACAGTGCGATGGCCGCCGCGGCGAGAACGCTCGCGCCCGAAAGGAATTCCACCGTCACCGCCGCCGCCCGACGTCGAAGATCAGCCCGAACAGCAGAACGGACAGGCCCGCCAGGCCGCTCGCCGCGCGCAACACCGACAGGTCCGTCTCTGGGAGGACAGACAGGTCGATTACCAAGACGATGTTGTTCACCGATAGCAGCGTGAAGCAGAGAAAGCTCCAGAAGAGCAGGCGAACGCCGGTGCGGCGCCACGCCCGGGCCAGCAGCACGGCGCACGTCAGCGACGTGAGGGCGCAGATGACGTATGCGGCGGCAGCCATCAGTCGCGCCTCCGGATCCGGAAGGCATCAGCGAAGGCCTGGGCGTCGCTCGAGTCCTCGAAGATGAGCGAAACCACGCGCGTCTTGCGGTTGCGATAGGCATCCGCCAGGTCGTCGATCACGCGGGCGAGCCCCGCCGGCGGCGCGTAGCAGTAGGCGGGCTCGTGCTCATCCTGGCCCGCCTGTAGCCCAAGGAGCCCGGTAGCCCGCATGGCCGCGAGTTGACCAGCGGCCCAGGGACGCGGCATTCGCATCTCTTGTGCGGCGATCGCGGGCGACCATGTTCGAGCGGGATCGCGCCGCAGCAGCAGCAGCAGCTCGAGCTGGACCGCGGAACTGATGTGCTCGGCTACGAAGTGGCGCACTTGCAGCGGGATCGGGTCCGCAGCCACCTCAGCGCGTGCGTCCCACTGCGCTCCAGGAAAAGTCAACTCGGCCCATCCATCGGAAACCCTAGCCGGGCCGGCAGCGACCGGGCGGCCGGCGCTGGCTCGTAGGGCGAGTGCCGCCCGTGCAGGAAGATCCCGTCTTGGTCATGATTGGCACCATGCCCTCGTAGCTCAGGGGACAGAGCGGCTGCCTTCTAAGCAGCGGGTCGCTGGTTCGAATCCAGCCGAGGGCGCTCTTCCACGGCGTCGTGCCGCGGGGCGATACCCTGGGTGACATGTGTCGCAACATCCGAACACTCCATAACTTCGAGCCACCCGCCAGCGAAGACGAGATCCGCGCCGCCGCGCTGCAGTACGTACGCAAGGTGAGCGGCTCGACCAAGCCGTCGCAGGCCAATGCCGAGGCGTTCGACCGCGCGATCGAGGAGGTGGCGAGCGCTACGCAGAAGCTGCTCGGCGAGCTGGTGACCACGGCGCCGCCGAAGGACCGTGAGACCGAGGCCGCCAAGGGCCGCGAGCGGGCCGCCGCGCGCTACGCCGCATAGGTCAGGCAAGAGGCCGATCCATGACCTGCGCGCGGGGCGGTTAGGCGCGGCTCGGCCGGTACTCTCCTCGCATGCCCAACTCTTTGGTCACCGGCGGAGCCGGCTTCCTCGGGTCTCACCTGTGCGACTACCTCCTGGCCCGCGGTCACCGCGTGATCTGCGCGGACAATCTCGAGACCGGGTCGCTCAACAACATCGAGCACCTCGGCGAAGGCCACGACTTCGAGTTCCGGATGATCGACATCACCTCGCACTTCGAGGTCGACGAGGCGGTGGACTTCGTCTACCACATGGCCTCGCCTGCGAGCCCCATCGACTATGCCCGCCTGCCCCTGCACACGCTCAAGGTGGGTGCCTACGGGACCCATAACGCGCTCGGCCTCGCCAAGGCCAAGCGCGCGCGCTTCCTGATCGCCTCCACCTCCGAGGTCTATGGCGACCCGCAGGTCCATCCCCAGCCCGAGACCTACTGGGGCAACGTCAACCCGATCGGACCGCGCGGGGTCTACGACGAGGCCAAGCGCTACGCCGAGGCGCTCACGATGGCCTACCTGCGCCAGCAGGGCGTGAACACCTG
>JACCUE010000114.1 GCA_013812005.1 Thermoleophilaceae bacterium | reverse complement strand
CGAGAGTGTCCGGCGCCGCCCGCACCGCGTCAGACCGCGACGATCTCCACGCCTTCGAAGTCACCGAAGTCCGCGTCCTGAGTCCACACGGCGCTTTCGTGGACGATCGCGGTCGCGGCGATCCAAGTGTCGTGGATCCGGGGCCGGCGGCCCGCGCGCAGGGCGGCGGCGGCCAGGCCGGCGTAGGCGGAGGCCACCCGCTGGTCCACGGGCAGACCCGTGACCCGCTCCCGGACCGCTACGAGCGTGCGCAGGCGTATGGCTCGCGTCGCCTCGTCGCGAGCTGCAAGGACGCCGGTCTCGAGCTCGGCGAGCGTCACGACAGAGACAGCCGCCTCGTCCGGGAGAGGCACACGAAGCTCGCGGGCCTGCTCGACCGCCACGAACACCGACGTGTCGAGCACCGCGCGGCTCACCGGGGTTCGACGACCTGCTCCCGCAGCGGGCGGAGGTCTTCGATCAGCCGGCTGTCGGCCCGCGCCTCGCGGAGCACCTCCTCCATGGCCGACCCCGGCACCCAGCCGGGACGGCTCGCGACGGGGTGCAGCTCCGCCACCGCGCGGCCGTGGACGGTGATGGTCACCGACTCGCCCGCCTGCGCGCGGCGAAGTACTTCGCGGGTGTGGTTACGCAGCTCCCGAGAGGATGCTTCGTGCGACACGCACGCAACGTAGCACAGGTGTGCGACCATGCCCCTCGTAGGATGCGAGGGTGGCCGCCGAGGAGTCCCCGCGCGAGCTGTTCCTGATCGACGGCAACAGCCTCGTCTACCGCGCCTTCTTCGCGCTGCCGGAGACGATCGCCACCTCCCGGGGCGTGCCCACCAACGCGATCTTCGGCTTCGCCTCGATGCTCGTGAAGCTGATGACCGAGTACGGCCAGAAGCCGACGATCGTGGCCTGGGACGCGGGCGACTCGGGCCGCAAGGCGCTCGCCGCCGACTACAAGGCCGGGCGGGCCAAGCGCCCCGACCTGCTGCGCGAGCAGTTCCCCCACATGGAGCCGCTCGTGGAGGCGTTCGGCTACACCAACGTGCGTGCCGAGGGTTACGAGGCCGACGACGTGATCGCCACGCTGGCCGCCCGGGCCCGGGAGCGCGGGGTGGAGGTGATGGTGGTCACCGGTGACCGTGACACCTTCCAGCTGATCGAGGACGGCGTGCGTGTGATGGCCACCGGCCGCGGGATCACCGACACCAAGATCTACGACCGCGAGGCCGTGATCGACCGCTACGGAATCGGCCCCGAGCTGATCCCCGACTTCTACGGGCTCAAGGGCGACACCTCGGACAACATTCCCGGGGTGCCCGGCATCGGCGACAAGACGGCCGCACAGCTGCTCCAGCGCTTCGGCGATCTGGAGTCCGTGCTCGCCGGCGTGGACGAGATCTCGGGCGCTAAGCGCAAGGAGAACCTGGTCGACCACGCCGAGGACGCCCGGCTGTCCAAGCAGCTGGCCACCTCGATCCGCGATGTGCCGATCGACCTCGACTTCGACGGCTCCCTGGTGCGCGAGCCCGACCGCTCGCGCCTGCGTGCGACCTTCCGGGAGTTCGAGCTGCGCGATCCGCTGCGCAGGCTGGAGGAGTGGATCGGCTCCAACGAGGCCGCGGCCCCGGCCATGGAGGCCTCCGCGGAGGTGTCCGCCCGGGCGCGGGAGATCACGCCCGCCGCGCTCTCGGGTCTCGAAGGCGAGCACGCCGCACTGGCGGCCGTGCGACCCGAGCCCCCCGAGGACCAGCTGCCCGGGATGGGCGACGATCCCGCGCTGAGCTTTGCCGCCTACGCGGGAGGCGACGTGCTCACGGGCAAGGCGAGCGGCGGGCTGGAGGAGCTGCTGCGCGGCTGGGGGGACCGGCCGGTTGTAGCTCACGATTGGAAGGCGATCGCCGCGGCGGAAGATAAGGTCTCGAAGGATTCGGCATCCGTGCCAAATCCTTCACGTGCGGTCGCACCCCCGCTCGAGCACGACACGCTGGTGGCCGCCTACCTTCTCGATCCGGCCCGGCGCGGGTATCCGCTCGAGGACCTGGCGCAGGACATCGGGCTGGGCGCGCGCGTGGAGGGCGGCGATGAGCTAGCCGAGCGTGCCGTTCTGACCCGCGCCCTTGCTGAGCATCAGCGCGCGATCCTCGACGAGCTCGGCCTGACCCGCCTCTTGAACGAAGTGGAGCTGCCGCTGGTCGACGTGCTGGTCGAGATGGAGCGCGCGGGGGTCAAGCTCGACGTGGGCCAGGTGCGCAAGATCGCCGCGCGCGTGAAGGACGAGGCCGCGGCGCTGGAGCGCGAGATCTGGGAGCTCGCGGGCGAGGAGTTCACGATCGGCTCCCCACAGCAGCTGGCGCCGATCCTGTTCGAGAAGCTCGGCCTGTCACGTAAGCGCCGCGGCAAGACGGGCTTCTCCACCGACGCTCGAGTGCTGCATGCCATCCGGGGTGAGCACCCGATCATCGGAAGGATCGAGACCTGGCGCGAGCTCACCAAGCTCGCCTCCACCTACCTCGACGCCTTCCCACTCCTGCTCTCACCCGACGGCCGCCTGCGCACGACCTTCAGTCAGACGACCGCGGCCACCG
The DNA here is from genome assembly GCA_013812005.1 of Thermoleophilaceae bacterium. GTDB lineage: Bacteria > Actinomycetota > Thermoleophilia > Solirubrobacterales > Thermoleophilaceae > JAAYBF01. Next base: position 2,873 of record JACCUE010000114.1, on the reverse strand, counting down.
GCCGCCTGTCCAGCATGGACCCCAACCTCCAGAACATCCCGATCCGCACCGAGCTCGGTCGCGAGATCCGTGCCTGCTTCGTGGCCGAGAACCGACACAAGCTGATCTCGGCGGACTACTCGCAGGTGGAGCTGCGCCTGCTCGCGCACATCGCCGACGAGGGGGTGCTCAAGGAGATCTTTCGCCGTGGGGAGGACGTGCACACCGCCACGGCGCAGCAGATCCTGGGCGGCGCGGCCGACCCGGGCACCAGATCGAAGGCCAAGATGGTCAACTACGGCATCGTCTACGGACTCTCCGCGTACGGTCTCGCCGACCGCCTGCAGATCCCCCAGGAAGAGGCGCAGGAGTTCATCGACCGCTACCTGGAGCGCTTTCCCGCGGTCAAGGCCTTCATCGACGCGACGATCGCCCAGGCCACCGACGAGGGCTTCGTTGCCACCCGATTCGGCCGCATCCGCCGTATCCCGGAGCTGCGCGCCCGCAGCTATCAGACCCGTACTCTGGGCGAGCGCCTCGCCGTGAACATGGTGATTCAGGGCACGGCGGCCGACATCATCAAGGTGGCGATGGTGCGCTGCCGAGCCGCTCTGCGCGACGCGGGCCTCGGCACCCGCATGGTGTTGCAGATCCACGACGAGCTGCTCTTCGAGGCGCCCGAGGCCGAGGTCGAGGAGGCGTCGGAGATCGTGTGCCGCGAAATGGCCGGCGCGTTCGCGATGGACCCGCCGCTGGAGGTCGACGTGGCTGCCGGCGACAACTGGCTGGAGGCCAAGTAGATGGACAAGTGGGGGGCGGTCCTCCTTACGGTGTTCGCGGGGAGCCTGGTGGCCATGCAGGCGCCCATCAACTCGATGCTAGGCAGGTCCGTGGGCACCTTCGCCGCGGCCTCGCTCTCTTTCGCGATCGGGCTTACGGTGCTGATCGGGATCACGCTGGTCGCGGGCAGCGGCGGATTCGCCAACCTGGGCGAGGCAGGCGACCTGAAGTGGTACTACCTGACGGGCGGGGTGCTCGGCGCCATCTACGTGACCAGCGTGCTCGTGTCGGTGCGCACCCTCGGAGCGGGCGGGGTGACCGCCGCCACCATCGCCGGGCAGCTCACGATGTCGGTCGTCCTCGACCGCTCGGGCCTGCTCGGCCTCGACGAGCGGGCGCTCACGCCGCAGCGTCTCGTGGGCATCCTCCTGCTGGCGGCCGGCACCTTCCTGATAGTCCGCGAGTGAGGAAGGCCCAGGCCGGGCCGGCCGCGGACAGCGGCAGCTGCGCGGGCGAAGACGCCGCGCGCGATCCTGCTTTGTGGTCGTATAGCAACCACAGGGCAGGACAGCACTCTCCGCTGAGCTCAGATTGGCCCGCCGGTCCTTGACTCGCGCGCCGCTAGCACTAGGGCTTGACGTAGTTGTGGACCGGGTGCTCGGTGGTCGTCGGCTGGGGCCCACTGGCCGGATCCATTCCTGAGACCTTCTGGATCGCCGGGAACAGCCGCTCATTGCGGAAGCGGTCGTGAGCCTCGCTCGACTCCCAGACGTCCGTGATGGTCCACTTGCCGTCCACCTCGCCCGCCCAGTGGAAGATCAAGCCCTCCGGTGGGTCGTTCGCGACGTCCATCTCGGCGCTGACTCCGTCGTACATGTCCGGGCCGGCGGGGCCGGGGAAGTCGGTAGTTCTGATCGCTACTGCCATTGGCTCCTCCTTCGGTGGTGTGTATTCTCCGCGTCTCGCCCGAGATCGGGCCCGAGACGCAGCCTAGAATAGGACGAGATCGCGGGAATCGCTAGGCGACAGCGGCGCCGGACGTGGTCCGCGCCGCGCGCGGCGCAGGCGCGGTGCCCGCGAACTCGGGGGGCGCCACTCGCAGGTACTGGTCGAAGGAGAAGTCCACGAGCCTCCGGTGCGTCATGGAGCCCACCAGCGCCCGCAACGGACGCGGGCGCAGCCGCGGGATGAGCCGCTGCCCGCGCAGCAGCCAGCGGAACTTCCACTCGTGGGAGTCGCTGAACGCGCGGTAGGCGTGCAGCGCCTGCTCTCGGGTCTGAGTGCCGGCCAGGACCGAGCGCAGCTCGCGCCCGCAGGCGATCCCGAAGTAGAACGCGGTGCGGATGCCCTCCGCGGTGAGCGGCAGGCAGTGCCCCGCGGAGTCGCCGGCGAAGAAGACGCCGTCCTCGGTGGCGGGGCGCAGCTGGTGGGGGATCCAGTTGCCCTGGTAGCGCACCGCGTCTGACCCCAGGTCGTCGGCCAACTGGACCGTGGTGTCCTTCACATGGAAGCGGGGATCGAAGGACCCCACGCCGATGCGCAGCTCGTCCCGCGCCGGGAAGCTCCAGCCGTATCCGGCCGGCACGTACTTGCGGTCGATCCAGATCGCCAGGTCGTCGCTCTGTCCGCCCGGGTGCACCTCCAGGCCGCGCGAGAGCGGGGCGTCGGGCGGCTGGAAGCCGTCCCCGGAGGCCAGCAACCGGCGCCACCCCATGCCGTCGACGATCAGCGGCGCGGTCAGGTCGCCGCGGTCTGTGTGCACGGTGTGGCCGGTGCGCCCGCCCACCTTGGCGGTCTCGAACTCGCAGTCGGACTGGTCGAACAGGAGCCGGCACAGCTCGCCGTAGTCGAAGGTCGAGAAGGTCCACGGCAGAGGCCAGCGAGCAGTGGTGTGGGGGGTGTGCACCACCAGCTCGTGGAAGGTCTGGCGGTGGGATCCCATCAGCCCCATGGCCTCGAGCCAGGTGGTGGGGATGCCGCATGCCGAGGTCTGGCGCTCGCCCACCTCGTAGCGGTCGAGCATCAGGATGCGCGCCGGGGACCCGTCGGGGCGGGTGGCTCCGGCGAGCTCGCGCGCCACCGCGAGGCCCGCGAAGCTCGCTCCGCAGATCACC
>JACCUE010000107.1 GCA_013812005.1 Thermoleophilaceae bacterium | reverse complement strand
GCGCACCTTCGCCCTTGCCCAGGGAGTGGACGGCGCGGCGGGCATGATGAACATCTGCTCGACCTGCCAAGGCGCGCAGTCGGAGTGCCAGGAGCGCCTGGACGCCGACAGCGGCTACCGCGACCACATCAACGGCACGCTCTCAGACCAGGGCCTGACCTACGAGAAGAGCGGCGAGTGGTGGAACAAGAACTTCATGTGGCTGCTGGTCGAGGAGATCGGCCTCGACAAGCTGGCGGCGAAGGTGGTGCGCCCCCTCGAGGGCCTGCGGATCGCTCCGTTCTACGGGTGCTACATCGTGCGGCCCACACACCGTCTCGGCTTCGAGGAGCACCCCAACCGCGACAAGTACCTCGACCACCTGATCGAGATACTCGGCGCCGAGCCCGTCTCATATGCCGGCAGCCACAAATGCTGTGGCTTTCCCGTGATCACGATGAACCGGACCACCTCTCTCCGCCAGGCCGGCCGCCACCTGGCCGACGCCATCGACGCGGGGGCCGACTGCCTGGTCACGCCGTGCCCGCTCTGTCACCTCAACCTCGACATGCAGCAGCCGGATGCTGCGAAGTTCGTGGAACGTGACCTCGACGTGCCCGTCCTGCACCTGCCTCAGATGGTGGGCCTGGCCCTCGGCCTCGAGCCGAAGGAGCTCGGCATGGACAAGCACGTGGTCAGGACAAAGGACGTGCAGCGAAAGGTGGCGCAGCTCGCCGCCGCCTGAAAAGACCATGGTGCGCCGTTCAGACCAGCAGCCTAGGCGGCCGGGATAGGCAGGATGATCCTCGGACGCGGGCTTACAGTCGCGGTGGCCCTCGGATTGATGGGGGCGTCCGTGGGCGCGGCGGCGGCCGTCGACGTCAAAGAGCAGCGGCGGGTGCAAGACGAGCGGGCCGGGGAGGCCGCGCGCGCCGCCTCCGACCTGCGTAGCCGCTTCGACCTGAACCTGAGCGGCCTCAGCTCGGTGCAAGGGCTCTTCTCCGCCTCCGAGGAGGTCACCGGTCCCGAGTTTGCGCGCTTCTCCGAGGGACTGCTGCGCGACTCGCCGTTCAGCGCGACGCTGCTCGTAAGCCGTATCCCCGATTTCTCTCGCTCCGACTACGAGGCGTCGAAGGGCAACTCCCAGATCCGCGAGCCTTCGCGGGGACGGCCCAGGCGGGCCTCGGTGCGGGAGGAGTACTACCCCGTGTCCTACCGATCGAGCGCGATGGCTCAGTTCGGCAAGCGCATCCCCCTCGGCCTCGACCTGGCGGTGGACCCCGTACGCGGACCGGCCCTCCGCGCCGCCCGCGACAGCGGCGTTCCACAGGCCACTCGGCCCGTGGTGCTGCGCGAGTCAGGACGTCGTGGCCTGTTGGTCTTCCTCCCGATCTACACGAATGACGCCCTCACGAGCACCGTCGCCCAACGCCGGGCGTCGATCACCGGTCTCGCCGCCATCGTGTTCGACGCCCAGCAGCTCGGCGACTCCGTGCGCGAAGGTCGTCGGGCCGGTACACAGATCCGAATCCTCGACGAAGAGACTGTGGTCTACGGACCCACCGGCGGGCTGGAGAACACGGTGACCGAGCGCATAGAGGCCGCCGGCCGGATGTGGAACCTCCAGGTGCAGACGCCCGTGAGCGAATCGATGACCTTCACCGCCGCCGTGCTCGGTGGCGGACTGCTGCTCAGCGCCCTGGCCACGCTCCTGCTGCTTGGCTTCGAGCGCCGCGAACGCTACGCCCAGGCGCTCAGCGACCGCAGGCTGGCGGAGCGCGAGCGTGCCGAGGGTGCACAGCGCACGGCCGAGGAGCGCTTTCGGCGTGCTTTCGAAGACTCAGGCGTGGGCATGGCGCTGATCGGAATCGCCGCCGGAGAGGCCGGCCGCTTCCTCGACGTCAACCAAGCGTTGTCCAAGCTCACCGGGTACCCATCCGAGCGCCTCCTGACCATGGACCTCCTTGCCCTCGTACATCCCGACGACCGCGCCGGCGCGAGGGCCACCACCCGGCGCCTCATCACCGGCGAGGAGAGCACGAGACAGAGCGAGCAGCGGCTGGTCGGTGCGCTCGGCCGATCCGTCTGGGTGCTGCTCAGCACCTCCCTCGTGTGCGATGAGCAAGGCGAGGCAACCCACGGCATCCTGCAGGTTCAGGACCTGTCCGAGCGCAAGCGCCACGAGGGCCAGCTGCAGCACCTGGCCGACCACGACCCGCTCACCGGCGTCTTCAACCGCCGCCGCCTCGAAGAGGAGCTGGGCCGGGAGCTGGCCGACGCGCGCCGCCACGACCGCCGTGGCGCGGTGCTGGCCCTCGACCTCGATCACTTCAAGTACATCAACGACTCCCTGGGACATTCCCTCGGCGACGAGCTGATTGCACGCGTGAGTGGGCTGATCTCCGAGCGCGTGCGCGAGACCGATCTCGTGGCCCGGCTGGGCGGAGACGAGTTCGCGGTGATCCTGCTGGAGGCTGACGAGCAGCAGGCGGTGGAGGTTGCCGATCAGCTGCTCTCCGCGATCCGATCCGGCGCGTCGGTCACCGGCCCGCATGGGCACGTGGGTACGACGGCGAGCATCGGCATCGCCCCGTTCTCGGGTGACATCGAGGACCTCACCGAGGAGGATCTGCTCGCGGAGGCCGACATCGCCATGTACGACGCGAAGGAGAGCGGTCGCGACCGCTGCTGCGTCTACTCCACCAGTGGCCGAGAGGCGCGCATGGCGGCACGGATGAACTGGGTCGAGAGGATCCGGGGAGCGCTGGCCGAGGACCGCTTCGTGCTGCACGGTCAGCGCATCGAGAGCCTCGCCGGCGATTCGCGCCACCGCGAGGAGCTGCTGCTGCGGATGGTGGGCGACGACGGCGACCTGATACCGCCGGCCGCCTTCCTGGGCGTGGCGGAGCGCTTCGACCTGATCCAGGAGATCGACCGGTGGGTGGTGCGCCAGGCCATCGGGCTGCTCGCCCGCATGCAGGCGGCCGGCGATCACGTGGTGCTGGAGGTCAACCTGTCGGCCAAGTCGATCACCGACCCCGATCTGCCCGCGATCATCAAGGGCCTGCTCGAACAGCACGAGGTGGACCCCTCGCGGCTCGTGTTCGAGATGACAGAGACCGCCGCGATCGTGAACATCGAGCGGGCCAAGCGCTTCGCCTCGTTCCTGCACGAGCTGGGGTGCGAGTTCGCCCTCGACGACTTCGGCGCGGGCTTCGCCTCCTTCTACTACCTCAAGCACTTCACCTTCGACTACCTCAAGATCGACGGCGAGTTCATCGAGGACCTCACTGCCAGCTCCACCAATCGGCTGCTGGTGCGCGCGCTGGTCGACATCGCCCATGGCCTGGGAAAGCGGACCATCGCCGAGTTCGTGGAGGACGAGGCCACGCTCCAGCTGCTGAAGGAGCTCGGCGTGGACTACGTACAGGGCTTCCACGTCGCTCGGCCGGCGCCCATCGAGGAGCCGATACGGACCGCACCCGACCGAACGGCTCATTAAACGAGAAAACCGGCCTGTGCTGGCCGGTTCTCGTGTGGCGTACCCCAGTCCGCCCTGACAAGTTGTTGCTACAGAAGGAATAATGTCGCACCCCGGTCCGCGTTTCTTCCCCTCTGCGGTGTGATCTTCGGGGTAAGTGGCGGGGGACGTCCGGGGTGAGTTGTGTCCCCCCTCTCTCCCCCCTACACTGGCGGAATGCCCGCCTCGGTCAGCGTCATCGTCGCCAAGTTCGAAGACCTGGTGGCGCTGGGCCTGTGCCAGCTGATCGTTGAGGATCCCAACCTCGATCTGCTCGAGGATGGGGTGTACCCGCCGGCCATCGAAGCGACGATAGAGCGCCACAGGCCGGCCGTAGCGGTGCTCAACTTCGGCTCCCTGACCAGCTCGGCGCAGGTCTTCCAGCTGCATCAGGCGTTTCCCGGGACCCGGCTGGTGGTTCTGGCCAACCGTCCCACGGCGCCGGAGTGCAACCAGATGTTGTCGTTCGGGGCCACGGCGTGCCTTTCCAAGGAGACCGAGGGACGTGACGTGGTCCACGCGATCTACCTGGCGTCCCGGGGAATGCACGTCCTCCCGCGCTCGGCGGCCGGGGGAGGCGGCGCCAACGGTCTGGAGCTCGACGGCGGGGACCTTCTCACCCCTCGCGAGGCGGACGTGCTCGAGCTGCTGCAGGATGGCGCCACCAACGCGCAGATCGCGCAGTCGCTGTCGATCGGCCTCGAGACCGTGCGCACCCACGCGCGCCACATCTACCGCAAGCTCGGCATCTCCTCACGGAGAGACCTGGCCCGCCTCTCGCGGCCGGAAATGGCCGGCCCGCCGGGGGAGCCCCGGCCGGCTCCGGTCCCCACCGGGCGGGGCAGCGAGAACTAGTTGGCCGGAGCGCGGCGCAGCAGGCCGCGCACCTTGAGCAGCTCTGCCACCTGGACGGCATTGGTCGCGGCTCCCTTGCGCAGGTTGTCGCCCACCACCCATAGGTTGAGGCAGCGGTCGTGCGAAGGGTCTCGCCGGATGCGGCCCACCAGCACGTCGTCCTGCCCGGCGGCGTCGACGGCGGTGGGGTAGAGCCCGTTGCCCGGATCGTCGATCACCCGTATTCCGGGCGCGGCCGACAGCAGCTTGCGGCACTCCTCGGGTGAGAGCGGATCGCGAGTCTGGACGTTGACCGACTCGGAGTGGCCCGTATAGACAGGGATCCGCACGCATGTGGCCGAGATGCCCAGCTCGTCGCTGCCGAGGATCTTGCGCGTCTCGGCCATCATCTTGCGTTCTTCGGTGGTGTAGTCGTCGCCGTCCTTGAAGGTCTCCACCTGCGGCAGGGCATTGAAGGCGATCTGGTGCGGGTAGACGGCGGGCGCGGGCAGCTCCTTGGCCTCGATCACCGCCTGCGCCTGGTCGTGCAGCTCCTCGACCGCGCGCTGACCGGTGCCCGACACCGACTGGTAGGTGGACACCACCAGACGCTCGATGCCCGCCGCGTCGAGGATCGGCTTGAGCGCCACCACCATCTGCATCGTCGAGCAGTTGGGGTTCGCCACGATCCCCTTGTGGCCGTCGAGGGCGCCCGGGTTGACTTCGGACACGACCAGCGGCACGTCGTCGGACATGCGCCAGAACGACGAGTTGTCGACGGCCACGGCCCCTGCGGCGGCGAAACGCGGGACCCACTCCTCGCTGGTGTGAGAGCCGGCCGAGAAGAGGGCGAGGTCGAAGCCCTGGATCGCCTCTTCTCCGAGCGCCCGCACCTCGAGCTCGGTCTCGCCCCAGTCGATCCTGCGTCCGGCCGAGCGTTCGGACGCGAAGGGCACCACCTCGTCGGCGGCGAAGCTGCGCTCGCGCATCACGCCGAGGATCGTGGAACCCACGGCGCCGGTGGCTCCCACCACGGCCACGCGCATGTCAGGCGGCCTCGTCGTCGGGCCGGATCACCGGCCGGTGGTCGCCGCGCGGATCCTCGCGCCGGATGGCGTCAGGGCCGAGCTCGAAGGCGGAGTGCAGGTCCTTGACCGAGCGCTCCACGTCCTCCTCGCGCACCACGCAGGAGATCTTGATCGGGGAGGTGGAGATCATCTCGATGTTCACGCCCGCGTCGCCCAGCACGCTGAGCGCCTTGGCGGCCACGCCCGGGTGGCTCCTCATCCCGGCCCCCACCAGGGACACCTTGCCCATGCCCTCGTCGGTGGCCATCTCGCCCACGCCGAGCTCGTTGCTCAGCGGCCCGAGCGCCTCGATGGCCAGCGTGAAGTCCGAGCGCGGCACGGTCACCGACATGTCCGCCCGCTGACCCTCGGAGGCCGGCTCGTTCTGGATGATCATGTCCACGTTCACGTTGGCCTCGGCCAGTGCCGTGAGCACGCGCCCGGCGATCCCCGGCCGGTCCGGAAGTCCGGTGAGTGTGATCCGCGCCTCGTCGGTCGAGTGCGTGACTGCTGTGACCAGTGGTCGTTCCATGGTGGTGTGTTCGTCGACGACGAAGGTACCGGGTCCCTCCTCGAAGCTGGACCGGCAGTGGATCGGGATGCCGTGGTTGCGCGCGTACTCCACGCTACGCAGCTGCAGCACGCCGGCGCCGGAGGCCGCCATCTCCAGCATCTCCTCGAAGGAGACAACCGCCAGCTTGCGTGCGCCGGGCACGATCCGCGGGTCGGCGCTGAAGACGCCGGCGACGTCGGTGTATATCTCGCACATGTCCGCGTGGAGGGCTGCAGCCAGCGCGACCGCCGTGGTGTCCGAGCCGCCGCGGCCCAGCGTCGTGACGTCCGAGGAGGTGGAGACGCCTTGGAAGCCCGCCACAAGCACGATCTTGCCCTCATCGAGAGCCGTGCTGATGCGCTCCGCGCGCACGTCGAGGATCTTGGCCCTGGTGTGCGAGGTGTCGGTCACGATGCCCGCCTGGGAGCCGGTGAGCGAGATCGCCTCGTGGCCGAGGTCATTGATCACCATCGCCGCCAGAGCGCACGAGATGCGCTCACCTGTGGAGAGCAGCATGTCCATCTCCCGCGGGTGCGGCCGGGAGGAGACTTCGTGGGCCATGGCCGTCAGCTCGTCCGTGGTCTTGCCACGCGCGGAGAGCACGGCCACCACCCGGGCGCCCTCCTCCGCGGCCTGCACGATCCGGCCCGCTGCGCGCTTGATCCGCTCGGCGTCGGCCACCGAGGTGCCGCCGAACTTCATCACCACGGTCTGAGGCTGAGCGACGCCGGCTTCCTTCACGGGCGCCGCAGGTTAGCGTTCACCGCATGAGGCAAGTGCTGCGCGACCACCTGCATGAGGCCCCCTCCCCCCGCCTGGTCGCAATCGTGGCCGTGGTGCTCGTGCTGGGAGCCACGGCGCTCGGCGCCCTGATCGGAGGCGGCGGTCAGAAAGCGACTCCGGTGCCCGAGGCCGGCCGTCAGAGCAATGAGGAGCGCCGGACCTCGTTCCTCGCCCGCATCATCCCGCCTGAGGAGTCGGCCGACCCCTCGGCCGAGGCCGGGGTGCCCAAGAGCGTGGCCGAGCTCGCGAAGCGGCTCCCGGCTGACCGCAAGGTGGCCCAGCTGTTTCTCGTCGGCTTCCAGGGACGCGACCTCAATGCTCCGATCTACCGCCAGCTACGGCGCCTGGATCTCGGCGGGATCGTCATCGGCTCGCAGAACTACACCGACCCCCAGCAGCTGGCGGCGGTGGCCGGTGAGGCGGGGGTGATTGCTCGCGAGGAGAGGCACGTGCCCCCGTGGGTGATGGCCACGCAGGAGGGAGGTGAGTTCAGCGACTTCGCCGACCTGCCCCCCGCCACGGCGGCGTCCGACCTGGCGACCGTCGGCCAGGCCACCGACGAGGCCCGGGCAACCGGGCGAAGCCTCAGGCGCCTCGGCGTCAACGGCGTGCTCGGCCCCGTGGTCGACGTCGGCTTGGAGAACGACCTGGCGATCGGCGCGCGCGCATTCTCGGATGACCCCGAGCTGGTGGCCTCCTACGCGGCCGCGCTGGTCAGGACCTATCGCGACAAGCGGGTGTTCGCCGCGGTCAAGCATTTCCCCGGCCTCGGCTCGGCCTCCCAGTCCACCGAGGCGGGGCCGGCAAACGTTGGGCTCTCGCTCGACGAGCTGGCGAATCGCGATCTGGTGGCCTTCCGCGCCGCCTTCAGAGCGGGTGCGCCCGGCGTCGTGATCAGCAACGGGCTCTACGCCCCCGACGACTTCATCCTCCCTGGCTCGCTGTCGAAGAGCATCACCACCGACCTGCTGCGCGAAGAGCTGCGCTTCGAGGGCATCGCCATCACCGACGATCTGGCCGACCCGTCGGTAACGGCACTCGGCACGGTGCCCGACGCGGCGGTGCAGGCGGTGAAGGCCGGGGCGGACATGGTGCAGATATCGGGCTCGCCGGGAGATCAGCAGGCGGCCTACGTCGCTGTGCTGCGCGCCGTGCGCAGCGGGGAGATCCCGCCTGAGCGCTTGGATGAGGCGGTGCTGAGGGTGCTGAACGGCAAGCGTGACTACGGGCTGATCCGCTGACCCCCGCGACCGCAGGTCGCCCGCCGGCTCCGCGGAAGGAGTCGGCACGGATGCCGAATGCTTCTAATCCTCACAGCTCGCGCCGGCCGCGGAAGGCCTTGCCCAGCGTGATCTCGTCGGCGTACTCGAGGTCCGATCCCACCGGCAGGCCGCTCGCCAGGCGAGTGACGGTGACCGCCGGCGCGCGCTCGCGCATCGCGTCCGCGAGGTAGAGCGCCGTGGCCTCGCCCGTGGTGGT
>JACCUE010000270.1 GCA_013812005.1 Thermoleophilaceae bacterium | reverse complement strand
GAGGCGATGTGCAGGCTCTCGCAGTACTCGCCCTCGTGGTTGGTCTGCCAGAAGGTGGTCTCCAGCCCGAGCTCGCCGGCGAAGCCCTTCACCCGCGTCTGCAGCTCGGACAGCGTGCCGCCGCCGTAGACGGCGGGATCCCGCCGGCCGAGCTGGTCGAGGTTGACCCCGTGGAGCACGTCCACCCGGTTCTTCATGGGGCGTGCAGCTCCTCGACGGCCGCGTGCAGGTCGGCCGAGGACACGCCGTGGCCCGGCGTGACCTCGCCGGGCGCGTGCACCAGCACGAACCCCACGCGGCCCCGCTCGCGCTTCTTGTCGCGATCGCAAAAGGCCACGACCTCGTCCACGGCCGCTCCCCGGAAGGTCAGCGGCAGCCCCTGTGCGCCGAGCAGCTCGGCCACCTCTGAGCGAAGCGCTTCGCGGTCGGAGAGGCGCAACGCGGCGAGCAGCCCCAGTCCCACCGCCTCACCATGGCGGTAGCGGCGGTAGCCGGTGGCCGACTCGATGGCATGTCCGACCGTGTGGCCGAGGTTGAGCACCTGGCGGCGGTCGGCGTCGCGCTCGTCGGCGGCCACCACGGCCAGCTTGGTGCGAATGCAGCCGAGGATGATCTCCTCGTCCACCGCCTCGCCCTGTCGTACGCGGGCCCACAGCGGGCCCCCGGCGATCAGCGCGGTCTTGACGACCTCGGCATAGCCGGCGGCGAGCTCCTCGGGCGGCAGGGTGGCGAGCGCGTCAGGGTCGCAGAGCACCGCGGAGGGCTGGTGATAGACGCCCACGTAGTTCTTGCCCTCGGGAAGGTCGACGCCGGTCTTGCCACCGTAGGCGGCGTCGACCTGTGCCACGAGGGTCGTGGGCACCTGCACATAGCGCATGCCGCGCTGGTAGACGCCCGCGCAGAAGCCGGTGAGGTCGCCCACCACGCCGCCGCCCACCGCCGCGAGCACATCCCCCCGCTCGGCTCCGGCCTGCGCGAGTCGCCGCAGCACGCTCTCGGCCGAGGCGAGGACCTTGCTCTCCTCCCCCACGGCTACGGCCACGGTGTGCTCGGCGACGAGCCGGTGGTGGCGGGCCACGTTGGCGTCGGTCACGGCGAAGCGCCGGGCGCCATCGGGGTGAAAGAAGCCGTGCCGGATCAGGCCGCGCCCCACGAACACCGGGTAGTCGCCCGATCCTGCCTGGGCCCAGACCATCCGGAGGCCTCGGGGGTCCTGGGGGTTGAAGAGGGGGGCGGTGCCCCCCTTTGATGCCATCCCCCGAGCGTTGCGCAGGGCGAGGAGGGCGTCGAGCGCGCGCCGGGCCACGTCGCGGCCCGCGGGAGGCAGCACCGCGTCCGCCACGGACTCGTAGACGGCGCGGCGGTCGGCGTGCAGCTGATCGAACCGGCCGCGATCGCGCGCCAGGGGCCGGCCCTTGCCCGTGGCCCGGCGCCAGGCTTCCCCGGGCTCGACCTCGAGATGGACGACGGTGTGATCTCGCAGCGCCTCCCGCACCCGCTCGGAGGAGATCGCGCCCCCTCCCAGCGCCACAGCCCCACCGCCGCCCGCCCGCTCGAGCACGGCCAGCACCGCCTCCTCCTCACGCTGGCGAAAGGCCGGCTCGCCTTCGCGGTCGAAGAACGCCTCGATCGGCTCGCCCAGCGCCTCCTCGAGCTCGCGGTCGGAGTCGAGCGGGGCCACACCCAGCTCGGCGGCCACCGAGCGCGCGGAGCTCGTCTTGCCGGCGCCCATGAAGCCGACGAAGACGAGCGCGCCGCCGTCCGTGACGGGCGCCACCCCCTCCGAGGCGTCTCCGGTCAGCGCCTCCATCCGATCCGCTCCTCGTATGCGCGCAGCGCCGCCTGCGCGTCGTCGAGGTGATCGCCGCCGAACTTGTCGCGGTAGGCGTCGGCCAGCACCAGCGCCACCATCGCCTCGGCCACCACCGCGGCGGCCGGAACGGTGCAGGAGTCGGTGCGCTCGCGCAGGGCCTGCGCGGGCTCCAGAGTCTTAAGGTCCACGCTGCGCAGCGGCTTGGTGAGAGTTGGAAGCGGCTTCATGGCTCCGCGCACGACCACGGGATCACCCGTCGTCATGCCGCCCTCGAGCCCGCCCGCGCGGTTGGTCTCGCGGTAGAAGCCCCGCTCCTCGGAGTGAAAGATCTCGTCGTGGGCCTGCGAGCCCACCCGGCCCGCGAGCTCGAACCCGTCGCCGATGCCGACGCCCTTCATCGCCTGTATCGACATCACCGCGCCGGCCAGGCGGCCGTCGAGGCGAGTGTCCCAGGACACATGTGATCCCAGGCCGGGGGTCAGCCCGAAGGCGCTCACCTCGTACACCCCGCCGAGCGACTCGTTGGCCTTCCGCGCCGCGTTGATCTCCTCGACCATCGCCTGGCCGGCCTCGTCGTCGAGGCAGCGCACAGGCGATTCGTCCACTGACCTGAAGTCCTCGGGGAGGAGCCGATCGCGCTGGGGAGCGCGAACCGAGCCGATCTGCACCACATGGCTCAGCACGTGCGCACCGAACGCGCGAAGCAGAGCCTTCGCCAGGGCCCCCGCGGCCACCCGGGCAGCCGTCTCGCGGGCGCTGGCGCGCTCGAGCACGTTGCGAACATCGGTGAAGCCGTACTTCTGGACCCCGGCGAGGTCAGCGTGCCCCGGCCGCGGAAGGTGCACCTCCTCGACGTCGGTCTCGACCGGCCACGGGTTCATCCGCTCCTCCCAGTTGCGGTAGTCGCGGTTCTCGATCCTGAGCGCCACCGGGCTCCCGAGGGTGCGCCCGTGGCGGATGCCGGAGGTAACGATCGCACGGTCTGACTCGATCTTCATCCGCCCGCCCCTGCCGTGGCCGAGCTGACGCCGCGCCAGGTCGGCGTCGATGTCCTCAGGGGTCAGCTCGAGGCCCGCAGGAAGGCCCTCGATGACCGCCGTCAGGCCGGGCCCATGGGACTCCCCGGCGGTTGTGAAGCGCAACGACATGCGACCCGACACCCTACCGGCGGCTCACCGCCGCCCCGCGACTAGAAGGGCGCGAAGGCCGGGCAGGTCCGCGAGCCGGCGTCCGGCGCGCAGGGATTGAACGGATTCACCTGGAACGGCGTCC
>JACCUE010000069.1 GCA_013812005.1 Thermoleophilaceae bacterium | reverse complement strand
CGATCGCCTCTTTCACCTGGGCGCGAACGTGCTCACGCCCAAGGACACGCCCATCCACGCGTCCGGTCACGGCTACGCCGAGGAGCTGAAGCTGATGCTCAACCTGGTCAAGCCCAAGTACGTGCTGCCCTCCCACGGCGACCACAAGCGCATCCGGCTGCACGCCCAGCTCGCGGAGGCCGTCGGAGTGGCGCCCAAGGACATCTTCAAAGGCGAGAACGGGCTGCCGCTGGAGATCGACGAGAAGGGCGCACGGTTCGGCAAGCGCGAGCAGGCCGGCCTCATCTTCGTGGACGGGGTCGACGTCGGCGAGCCAGGCGACGTGGCCGTGCGCGACCGCCGCATGCTGTCGGCCGACGGCATCTTGATCGTCGTGGCCACCGTGTCCGAGCAGGACGGCAGCTCGGTGGCCGACCCGGAGATCATCTTTCGCGGCGTGCCTGCGCCGGAGGACGAGGAGGAGCTCGTGGAGGCGCTCCGTGACGCCGTCGAGGACTCCCTGGATCGCTCCGCAAAGGATGGCGTCAGGGAGATCTCGCTGCTGCAGACCCAGCTGCACGACGACCTGGCCGAGTACGTCTACCGCCGCCTCAAGCGGCGGCCGATGGTGCTGCCGGTCGTCGTCGAGGTCTGAGCACCGCTCAGACGCTTCACGTGGCTCGGGCGCCCTTGGGGTCGCCGGCCTGCCCTTCCGGGACATCACTGCTCGAAGATCGCAGCGCCGCGGGCAACCTGATGGCGAACAGGGCGCCGCCGCCCTCGGCCTCGTCCACCGAGACCGTGCCGCCGTGGGCGTCGGCCACTGCCCGGACGATCGCCAGCCCGAGACCGCTCCCGGACACCGAGGTCCGGTCGCCGGCGTCGCGCGCGAAGCGCTCGAATATGCGCGCACGGCGCTCGGGCGCCACTCCGGGGCCGCGATCGGCCACCTCAAGTACCACCGCTCCGTCCCGGGCGTGGACCGATACCACGACGGGCGTGCCTGCGGGGGTGTGGATCATGGCGTTCTCGACCAGGTTGAGCACCATCCGATGGAGATCGTCGGAGGAGCCCTCGACTTCGGTGTGGCCAACATCGGGCAGGTCCAGCGACACGTGATGCCCACTGGCGAGCGGCGCGGCCTCCGCCACGGCCTCGGCGGCAACTCGTGCCAGGTCGACGGGACGGGGCGGGACTTGGCGACCCGCGTCGGCCCGGGCGAGCAGCAGCAGGTCGCCTACCAGGCGCCGCATCCGCCGGGAGGAGCGCAGGGCGGAGCCCGCGATCTCGGAAGCCGCCTCCGGATCGCTGGGGCCGCCGGCGCGGGCCAGCTCCTCCTCGAGCAGCTCCAGGTTGGCGAGAATGCTCGTGAGCGGCGTGCGCAGCTCATGCGAGGCGTCAGCCACGAAGTCACGCTGGCGGTCCAGCGCCAACTGGGTCTCGCCGCGGGCGGCGTCGAGCTGGCGCAGCATGTCGTCGAGTGTCCTGGCCAGCTGGCCCACTTCGTCACTGGCTTCCGACCGAGGAAGTGCCTTGGCCGGATCACGGGTGCGCGCCACCTCCCGGGCGGCCGAGGTCAGGTCCGCGATCGGCCGCATGGCCCGGCGCGCCACGGCGAAGCCGGCCAGGAAGGCCAGGCCTGTGCCGCCGAGGATCCCGAGAGCGAGAAACAGCTCGAGGCGCTCGGTGGTCGACTCGAGGCTTCGCCGCGGCTTGGCGTACTGCACAAAGGCCACGGCGCCGTCGATGGGGCTCGTGTCAAGGCCAAGGATGCCGGTGGGGTCGAATGAGCGATCGAACAGGGGACGGGCAGCGACCCGGTAGTCGCCGGCATCGCGCACGCCCTCGAAGGGCGAGCCCAGGTCCGGCGCCCGGGGGGTCTCGCCGAGAACGAGGCCGTTGCGGTCCACGACCCGGATGGCGGCGCCGCCGGCGGCCGCGGCGCGGATCACGCCGCGGTCTACGAGCAGCTCGGGGCCTCCGCCGCGCGCAGCGATGCGAAAACGCAACTGCAGGTCGCTCGCGGTGGCCCGCAGGTCGTCGTCGAAGCTCGACATGAGCTTGCGCTCGGTGAACGTGCCCACCACCACGGCGAACAGCAGCAGGATCACGAACGTGAGCGCCGCGGAGACGATCGCGAGCTTCAGCCGTATCGGCAGCCGCACCCTGGTGCGGTGGATCACCGTGCGCGCTCGGCCGCTCATCCGTCGGGCCTCAGCACGTAGCCCGACCCGCGCACCGTGTGCAGCACCCGCGCCTCGCCACCGGACTCGAGCTTGCGGCGCAGGTTCGACACGAACACGTCGATCGTGTTCGTCTCGGCGTAGGGGTGGTAGTCCCAGACCTCGTCGAGGAGCTTCTCCCGCGACACCACCAGGCGCTCGTTGCGCATCAGGTGCTCGAGCAGCTCGAACTCGCGCCCGGTGAGCTCCATCTGGCGATCGCCTCGAAACACCTCACGCGTGCCGGAGTTCAGGCGCAGGTCGCCGGCCACGAGGAACGCGGAGCCGCGGGGCGGACGGCGCCGCAGCAGAGCCCTCACGCGCGCCAGCAACTCGGCGCGCTCGAAGGGCTTGACCAGGTAGTCGTCGGCGCCCGAGTCCAAGCCCTCCACGCGCTGGTGTACGGAGTCACGGGCCGTGAGCATCAGGATCGGCACGTCGCCGGCCTCCCGCAGGCGCCGGGCCACCTCGAGCCCGTCGATCTTCGGCAGGCCCAGATCCAGCACCACGGCGTCGGGGCTGAAGTCGGCCGCGCCTGCCAGCGCCTCCTCGCCGTCACCCGCCAGCCGGACCTCATACCCCTCCATGCCCAGCGAGCGCCGCAGGACATCGGCGATGTCGCGATCATCCTCGACTACGAGCACCCTGGGGGAGCGGTCCATCCCCCGGATGGTAGGGGGAGCGCCGAAAGCACCTGCCCGATCGGGGGAGGGGGGCGCCCCCCGCCGTCGAAGCAACGAAGTCAGTCATGGCCCGCCGCCGCAGCACCCGGAAGTCCGCACGCAAGCGCAGCGCCCGCCCGGCGTCCGCGTCGCCGGGCCTGCCCAAGCTCGAGCAGCACCATCTCGACCTGATCGGGCTGGGAATGGTGGCCGGCGCCGCCTTTCTCGCCTTCGTCCTCTACATGGGCGAGGCCGGGGGCGAGGCCGGCGATGGCGCGAAGGACGGGCTGCGCTTCCTCCTCGGTGGGGCTGCGTACCTGGTGCCCCCGGCCCTGCTGGCCGCAGGCGCGATCCTCGTGTTGCGGCCGCTGCTGCCCACGGTGAAGCCGTTCCGCGCAGGCGCCATCTGCCTGTTGCTGGGGCTCACCCTGGGCCTCGCCGCCGGCTCACTCGGGCTGGGCCCGGGGCAGGCCGATCATTCACCGCTGCTCGACACCGACTATGTGAGTGACCGAGGCGGAGCGCTGGGAGAGCTGGAGCTCTGGGCCGCGCGCACCCTGTTCTCCATGGTCGGCGCCCACATCATCTTCGTCTTCCTCATGGCAGGTGGCATCCTGCTCGTCACGGGCGCCTCGATCGCCGGGGTGGTGAGCGCCACCCGAGAGCACGTGAGCACCACCACCGAGCGGCTGCGCCGCGCAGGCGGTCCGGTCACGGCCGCCCTGCACCATCGCACCGGCGCCACGGCCCGGCTCGCCCCGACGCGTGCCGAGGCCAACCACCCTCCGGAGCCCCCGGGCGAGGAGCCGGTGGTGCATGCCACCCACGTCGAGGCCCCCGCCCTGGACGCGGCGGAGCGCTACCCGGATCTCTTCGGCGACGGGGAGCCGGGGAGCGAGAAGCCCGACCACGACGGCGAGATCATCGGCGAGTGGGAGGCCGTGCAGCCGCCCGACGAGGGGCCGATCGAAGAGGAGCCGGGCGTGACGGCGGAGCCCGAGGAGCCAGGGCTGCCGGCGCCGCAGTCGCTCACCCCGCTCGGCAACAAGCGCACGGGCGTGACGGAGGCCGACGAGGTCGAGTACACCCTGCCGCGCCCGAACGCGCTCAAGCGCTCCAACGGCAAGCCCAAGGTAAAGAGCGGCGCCGACGAGCGGGTGGGGGCCCAGCTGGTCGAGGCCCTCGGCCACTTCGGAGTCGAAGCCACCGTCGTGGGCGGCGTCAGCGGCCCCCACGTGACCCGTTACGAGGTACGCCTCGCGCCCGGGATCAAGATGTCCAAGGTCGCCAACATGCGCGACGACCTGGCCTACGCCCTCGCGGCCGAGGACGTGCGCATCCTGGCCCCGATCCCCGGCAAGCGGGCGGTGGGAGTCGAGGTGCCCAACAAGATCCGCCACATGGTGCACCTCGGTGACGTTGCCCAGGCGGCGCCCGAAGGATGGTCGCCGCTCACCGCCTGGCTCGGCAAGGACATCGACGGCCGCGCGATCGGCATCGACCTGGCCAGCCAGCCCCATGTGCTGGTGGCCGGCACCACGGGCTCGGGCAAGTCCGGCTGCGTGAACGCCGTGCTCGCCTCGATCCTCATGCGTGCCAGCCCCAACGAGGTCCGGCTGGTCCTGGTCGATCCGAAGCAGGTCGAGCTCAACCTCTACGAGAAGATCCCCCACCTGATCACGCCGGTGGTGACCAGTCCGCGGCTGGCCGCGAACGTGCTGCAGAACCTGATCAAGGAGATGGAGGAGCGCTACACGCTCATGAGCGCGGCGCGCACGCGAAAGCTCGAGGAGCTGAACCGGGTTCGGTTGCGCGAGGGCGAGCAGCCGCTGCCCTACCTGCTGTGCGTGATCGACGAGTTGGCCGACCTGATGATGATCGCCCCCGGCGAGGTCGAGGACGCGATCATCCGCCTGGCCCAGAAGTCGCGCGCCGTGGGCATCCACCTCCTGCTGGCGACCCAGCGCCCGAGCGCCGACATCATCACCGGCATGATCAAGGCCAACGTGCCCGCCCGGATCGCCTTCGCCGTCTCCTCCCAGACCGACTCACGCGTGATCCTCGATCAGAACGGCGCCGAGTCGCTGCTCGGCAAGGGCGACATGCTCTTCCGGCCGGGTAGTGGCACCAAGCTCAGCCGCATCCAGGGCGCATTCGTGACCGAGGAGGAGATCGAGAAGATCACCGCCCACTGGCGCCGGCAGGGCGAGCCCGAGCTGCGCGAGGAGATGCTCGAGGCGGTCGAGGCCGAAGAGGAGGAAGCCGGTGACGACGCCGACTTCCACCCCGACAAGGACGATCTCCTGGCGGAGGCGATCCGCACCGTTGTGCAGATGGACACCGCTTCGACATCGATGCTCCAGCGCCGGCTGAGAGTGGGCTACACCCGGGCCGGGCGGCTGATCGACATGCTGGAACGACGCGGCGTGATCTCCGGCTACGAGGGATCGAAGGCGCGCAAGGTGCTCGTGACGGAGGTCGAGCTGCCGCGAGTGCTGGCTGCGCTGGAGGAGTCAGTGGCGGGGGCTGCCGCCGGTGCGCCAGAATAGGCGACTGGTATGCCGCCGATCGGCGAAACGCTCAGGGAGGCGCGGATGCGTCAGGGCCTCGACATCGCGGATGTCGAGGAGCGCACAAAGATCCGCGCCAAGTACCTGCGCGCGCTCGAGAACGAGGAGTGGGGTGCGCTTCCGGGCCACACCTTCGTCAAGACGTTCCTGCGCACGTACGCCGAGCAGGTCGGCATCGATCCGCATCTGCTGGTGGAGGAGTATCGCCTTAGCCACGAGGCCGAGGAGCCCGACGTACAGCCGCTCGCCCCTGCCGGGGCAACGGCCAGGCGCGATCCGCGCGTGCGTGACCGCCGCCGCGGCCCGGCGCCCGGACCGCCCCGAAAGGGAGCACTGGTCGCCCTGGGGGCGGTCATCCTCGTGGTGTTTCTGGTGGCGCTCGGCCTGCAGGGTGAGGACGAGTCCGACGACGAGCGGGCCTCGACCGATGCGACCGAGACAGAGACCGCACCCGCCAGAGAGCGTCCGCCGGCACGTCGCCGCCCCGCGCCCGCCAGTGGAGTGACGATGCGCGTGACCCCGACGTTTCCCACCTATGCCTGCGTGGACACCGGCGAGGGGACGGACGTGATCTACGAGGGTACGCTCGAGGAGATCCAGACCTTCCGCAACCCCGAGCAGCTGCGGATCAACCTCGGCAAGCGATCCGTCGAGGTGCGGGTCAACGGGAAGCCGGTCGAGATCGTGGACAGCCCCGAGCCGATCGGCCTCGAGGTGTCCGAGGACGGCGCGGAGGAGATCGCCGAGGGCACGAGGCCCTGCGCGTGACCTGCGTCGCGCTCGCATGAGCGTCCGCGCAGGTGTCGTGATCACAGGCACCGAAGTGCTCACGGGGCGCGTCCGTGATCGCAACGGCCCTTGGCTCTCGGATCGCCTGCACGAGCTCGGGGTCGAGCTGGCCCACATCACCATCTGCGGCGACCGGCCCGAGGACATGCAGGCCCAGCTGCGGTTCATGGCAGATCAGGGGGTCGACCTGATCATCACCAGCGGCGGCCTCGGGCCCACCGCCGACGATCTCACACTGGAGGTCGTCGCCGGCTTCGCCGAGCGTCCGCTGTTGCTCGACGAGGCACTCGAGCAGCGCATCGCAGACATCCTCGAGCCGTTGATGAAGCGCTGGCCCGACCTCGACTTCGAGGCCGTGCGTGCCTCCAACCGCAAGCAGGCGATGGTGCCCGAGGGCGCCGCGGTGCTCGAGCCGGCCGGCACGGCGCCCGGGATGGTGGTGTTGCCCCGGGAGGGCTCCGGACCCACGGTGGTCGTCCTTCCCGGCCCCCCGCGCGAGCTTCACGAGCTGTGGCGTGCGGCGGTCGCGACGGAGGCTTTCCGTGAGGCCGTCGTCGACGCCGGCCACTACGAGCAGTCGATGCTACGCCTGTTCGGAATCCCGGAATCAGAGATCGCCGAGACCCTGCGCCTGGCCGAGGCCGAGATCGACGGCTTCGGGCGCCTCGAGATCACCACCTGCCTGCGTCGCGGGGAGGTCGAGGTGGTGGTGCGCCACGAGCGTGAGGCCGCCGCAGCCCGGACGGCGCTGGAGGCCCTGATCGGCGAGCGCCACGAGCGCACGCTGTTCTCCGACGACGGGTCCACCGTCGACGAGCAGGTGGCGGAGCTCTTGGCGGGCCAGACGATCGCCACCGCGGAGTCGTGCACCGCCGGGTTGATGGTGGCTCGGCTGGCGGAGCGCCCGGGCAGCTCCGCGTACCTGCTGGGTGGCGCTGTCACCTACGTCGATCGAGCCAAGGTCGATCTGCTCGGCGTGGACCCTGAGCTGATCGAGCGCCACGGGGCGGTGTCGGAGGAGGCGGCCGAGGCGATGGCGGCCGGGGCGATCGAGCGCTTCGGCGCCACGGTGTCCATCGCCATCACGGGCGTCGCGGGCCCAGGAGGCGGGAGCGAGGAGAAGCCCGTCGGCACCGTGTGCTGGTGTGTTCAGCGCTCCGGCGGCACTCCGATGACGCGCAGCGTGCGGCTTCCGGGCGACCGGGCGGAGGTGCGCGACCGATCGACCACGATCGGGATGCACATGCTGCGCCGCCTGCTGCGCGGAGAGGAGCTCCCGGTCTGAGCGCGACGCTGCGGCTGTTTCTCGCGCTGGACCTGCCGGAGAGCGCACGCACCGCGGTGGCCGGCTGGCGCGAGGCGACGATCGGGGGGCGCGACGACCTGCGCCCGGTGCGGGTAGCCGACCTGCACGTGACGCTCGTGTTCCTCGGCTGGACGGATCCCGACCGGGTGGCGGCGATCTGGGAGGCGGCGAGCGGCACGCTCGTCGACGGGGCGGTGCCGCCGCTCCTGACGCCGGGCGGCCTCGCGGCGGTACCGAAGCGCCGGCCCCGCCTGGTGTCGCTGGAGCTGTCCGACGAAGGTGGCAGAGCGGCGGCGCTGCAGCGCGCGGCCGCCGATTCCCTTGCCGTGGCAGGGCTGCACGAGCCCGAGCGGCGGCCCTTCTGGCCCCACGTGACGCTGGCGCGGCTGCGCAGGGGCGCCCGGTGGCCGCCGCTGGAGGCCAGCCCCGGTCTCGGTCCCTTCGAGGCCGCGGCCGTCACGCTCTACCGCAGCCACCTGTCCCCGTCCGGGGCCCGGTACGAGGCGCTGCACCGCCATCCGCTCGAATCGGCGCGCGGTGGATGACAGCGAGGGTCCTCCTGGCAGGCCGTAACGCAGTTGTCGCGCTCCCGTCACACAGGTCTCCCAAACCGTCCGATCTGGCTCCTAGCCTGTGGCCTCCAAAGTTTTGGGTCAAAGGGGGCACCGCCCCTTGCAACCCCCCGGCGAAGGAGCCCCATGGCAGACAAGGAACAGAATCTTGAGAAGGCGGCAAAGGCCCGCGATGCGGCGCTGAACAGCGCCATCACGCAGATCCAGCGCGAGTTCGGCGAGGGATCGATCATGAAGATGGGAGACGAGGCGTTCCAGGTCCAGGTCTCCGCCATCCCCACGGGCGCCCTGTCGCTCGATCTGGCGCTCGGCGTCGGTGGCCTGCCGCGCGGCCGGATCGTGGAGATCTTCGGTCCGGAGTCCTCGGGCAAGACCACGCTGGTCTACCACGTGCTCGCCGAGGCGCAGAAGCAGGGCGGCATCTGCGCGTTCATCGACGCCGAGCACGCCATGGACCCGGTCTACGCCAAGCGCATCGGCCTGGACGTCGACGAGCTGCTCGTGTCCCAGCCCGACTACGGCGAGCAGGCGCTTGAGATCGCCGACCTGCTGATCCGCTCGGGCACCATCGACGTGGTGGCGATCGACTCGGTGGCGGCACTCACGCCGAAGTCGGAGCTCGAGGGCCAGATGGGCGACCAGACGGTCGGCCTCCAGGCGCGGATGATGAGCCAGGCGATGCGCAAGCTGGCGGGCAACCTCAACCGCGCCAACACGCTGTGCGTGCTCACGAACCAGATCCGCGAGAAGGTCGGCGTGATGTTCGGTTCACCTGAGACCCAGCCGGGCGGACGCGCGCTGAAGTTCTACTCATCACAGCGCCTCGACATCCGCCGGATCGAGACGCTCAAGGAGGGCACCGAGGCCGTCGGCAACCGGGTGCGGGTGAAGGTGGTCAAGAACAAGGTGGCGGCTCCGTTCCGCCAGGCCGAGTTCGACATCGAATACGGCGCCGGCATCTCCAGCGAGGGTTGCATCCTCGACCTGGGAATCGAGCACAACATCGTCCAGAAGTCGGGCTCGTTCTTCTCGTACGACGGCGAGCGGCTCGGCCAGGGACGCAACAACGCGAAGGCCTACCTGCGCGAGAACCCCGACAAGGCCAAGGAGATCGAGCGCAAGATCTACGACGCCATCGGCGCCGCCGAGAAGACCGAGAACGTCGCCGAGATCAACTCCGACGCCCAGGCCGAGGACAAGGCGACGCAGGCCAAGGAGGACGTCGAGCAGGTCAAGGC
>JACCUE010000333.1 GCA_013812005.1 Thermoleophilaceae bacterium | reverse complement strand
GCTTGAAGTAGCGGTACAGGGCCAGGCAGATGCCAGCCATGAGCCCGAGGGCAAGCGGGTAGCCGTACTGCCAGCCCAACTCGGGCATATGGTCGAAGTTCATGCCGTAGACGCCGGCGATCATCGTGGGCACGGCGATGATTGCCACCGCCGCGGAGATCTTGCGCACGTCCTCGTTTTGCTGCACGGTGACCTGGGTCAGGTTGGCGCTGAGCACGCTGGTGAGCAGGTCGCTGAAGCTCTCGAGCTGGTCGTTGACCCGCTTGAGGTGATCGCTCACATCCCGGAAGTAGTGCCGGCTGTCGTCGTGGACGAGGGCGTAGCGCCCCTCGGCGAGCCGGTCGATCGGGTCCACGAGCGGGGCAGTGGCCCGTGTGAACTCGAGCACCTCGCGCTTGAGCGCGTATATGCGCTGCGCCGAGCTCTTGCGCTCGGGCGCGAACACCTCGCTCTCCACCTCCTCCACATCCTCCCGCAGGCCCTCGAGAGCGGGCACGTAGTCGTCGACCACTCGGTCGAGGATCGCGTGCAGCACCGCGCCGGGGCCCCGCTTGAGGCGCTCGGGCTCGCTCTCCACCTGCCGCCGGACCTCGTGGAGATCGGAGGCCGGGCCGTGGCGCACGGTGACCACGAACCCCTCCCCGAGGAAGATCAGGATCTCCCCGAACTCCACGACCTCCTTCGAGTCGACGTAGCGCGCTGTCTTGAGGACCACGAAGATCGTGTCGCCGTAGACCTCCAGCTTGGGTCGCTGATGGGCGTTGATCGCGTCCTCGACGGCCAGCTCGTGCAGATGGAACTCGCGCTGCACGGAGTCGAACTCGTCCTTGCTGGGCTCGTGCATCCCGAGCCAGACGAACTCCTCGTCGCCCCGGCACTTCTTGAAGGCCTCGGCGAGGGCGAGGTCGCCGTCCTGGCGCCGGCCCTGCTCGTACACCGCGCAGTCAACGATCATCGCGGTCGATTCTCGCGCGCGCGCCGGGCGTATTCCAGCGCCTGCTCGCGGTCGCTGACCTCTCCCGCGTAGATCGCCTGCTCCAGGGAGGCCAGCAGCTCGCCCAGCTCGGGCCCGGGTGTCACCCCCAGCTCCTGCGCCAGCTCGTCGCCGCGCAGGAGCGGCACGGGCGGGCCGTTCACCCGCCACGCGAGCGCCGCGCCCATCACCTCGCCCGCCAGCTCGAGGTGGGCGGCGATCCAGGGGTCCTGCCCGTCGCCGCGGGTGGCCATGCGGTCCGCACACGACAGCAGCGTGACCTCGACCTCGACGGGCTCGGTGCGGCGCAGGTAGGAGTGCATCGCGCGGGCGTCGAGGGGGCGCCGGCGCACCTGGAAGCCGAGCACGAGGTGCTCGCGGGTGAGCTTGCCGACGTAGGCACGCAGCCGCTCGCTGGTGCGCAGCCGGCGGAAGATCTGCCCCACCATGGCGTCCCCGGCGGAGTCGTGGCCGATGAACGTGACCTTGCCGTCGCCACGAATCCCGCGCGTAGCCGGCTTGGCCACGTCGTGGAACAGCGCGCCCAGGCGCAGTGCCTGCCCGCGTGTCAGCTCATCGCCAAGCGGCTGGTCGAGCTGCTCGCGCAGCGGGCCGGCGAGATCGCCGAACAGCGACGGCAGGTCGGCCTCGAGGTCGATCAGCCGGCGCAGCACCTCGATCGTGTGGTCGAACACGTCGAGGTGGTGGAAGCGGCTCTGCTCGATTCCCTCGAGGGCCATGAGCTCGGGCAGCACGGCGCCCAGCACGCCGAGCCTGGCGCCCAGGCCCAGCCCGTCGAGCGCCCCGGGTGCCACGACCGTCCTGCGCAGCTCCGTGAACACCCGCTCGGGCGAGGGCTCCGACAGCCGTGGCGCCGCCGAGGAGGTGAGGCGCTCGGTGTCGGCGTCGGGCTGCAGGCCCAGCTCGGCGGCCAGGCGCACCAGGCGCAGCGCCCGGAGTGGGTCGTGGTCGTAGGCCTCCGCGCCCAGCACGCGCAGCCGGCCGGCCTGCAGATCGGCCCGGCCGCCGTGGGGGTCGATCGTCTCCCCGCCCGCCAGCGGCACGGCCATGGCGTTCACGGTGAAGTCGCGGTGTCGGAGGTCCTCCTCGATCGTCGCCCCCTGCAGCGGCGAGATGTCGCAAATGAAGCGCCGGTCGCCGTCGAGCACCCTCCAGGCGCCGAACTGCTCGGACAGCGCGAACACCGGGCCGCGCAGCCCGGCGGCCACCGCCCTCGCCGCGGCCTCGGGCTCGCCCTGCACGGCCAGGTCCACGTCGCGCAGAGGCCGGTCGAGGAAGCAGTCGCGTACCACGCCGCCCACGAGCCAGGCCGCGGGTCCGTCGCGCAGGGCGGCGCTCACCCGCGCTACCGGCTCCGCTTCCAGTAGCTCGCTCATCGCTCGTGGCGGCGGGTGACCCGCGGGCCCAGGCCGCATACGACCTCGTAGTTGATGGTTCCGAGCCGTCTGGCCACCTCTTCGCAGAGGATCCGCTCTTCGCCCTGCGCGCCGATCAGCACGGCGGCGTCGCCGGGCTCCACGTCGGTCTCGGGTCCCACGTCGATGGTCACGTTGTCCATGCTCACCGCGCCCACGAGCGGTCGGCGGCGGCCCCTCACGAGCACGTCGCAGTCGTTGGTCAGCGCCCGGCGCCATCCGTCGCCGTAGCCGATCGGGATGGTCGCCACGAAGGTCGGCTCGACGGCCGTCCAGAGCCGACCGTAGCCGGCGCTGTCCCCGGGCTCGAAGCGCTTGACCGCGGCCACGTAGGACTCGAGTCCCAGAGCGGGGTCGAGGCCACGCGGCCGGGGGTCCTCCCCGAAGGGATCGAGCCCGTAGATGGCTACGCCGCAGCGCACCATGTCGAAGTGACAGGCCCGGTCCCGGAAGGTGGCGGCGCTGTTGGCGGCGTGCACCAGCAGGGTGTCCGCCCGCTCACCGAGGTCACCGACGAAAGCCCTGAAGCGCTCCAGCTGCGCCGCGAAGTACAGGTCGCCGGGCTCGTCGGCGGTGGCGAAGTGGGTCATCAGCCCGGTGAGCTCCACGCCCGGGGCGGAGTCGGCCTGGTCGATCAGCGCCCGTGCCTCCTCGGGATCGTTCGCGCCAAGCCGGCCCATGCCCGTGTCGAGCTTCACGTGCACTTGGACGGGGTGTGCCGCGCGGGCCGGGATCGAGTCGAGGAAACGGCGGTCTGAGACCACCAGATCGGCCTCGGCATCGATTGCCGTCCGGGTGTCGGCCGCCGTGAGCGCGCCCATCACCAGCACCCTCCCCTCGATGCCTCCGTGGCGCAGGTCGGCGGCCTCGCCCGCGGTCGCAACCGCGAGCCAAGCCGCCCCTCCCTCCTGCGCGGCCCGCGCGCACTCGGCCGCACCGTGCCCGTAGCCGTCAGCCTTGACCACCGCGCACAGCTGCGCTCCATCGGCGAGCAGCAGTTGCAGGCGCTCGCAGTTGCGCCGGACGGCGTCGAGGTACACCCGCGCGAGGGCGCGCTCTCCAGGGGTCACTACGAGACGAGGGCGCCGAGCACGTCCACACGGGTGACGACTCCGACCAGGCGGCCGTGCTCGGTGACCGGCAGCCGGTTGTGACCGGCCTCGTGGATGATCTTCGCCGCCTCGGCAACCGTGGCATCGGCCTCGACGGTGGTCGGATCCTCGGTCATGAGATCTGACGCCTTGGAGGCGAACGCCTTGCGCAGGCGGTCCTCGAAGTGCTTGAGCGGCTCGAGGAAGATCGTGCCGCCGAAGATGTTCACGTAGTGGGGCAGGTGCAGATCGCCGCCCTCGTCGGGCAGCACGAGGTCGGCCTCGGTCACGATGCCCACGCACCGTCCCCCCGCGTTGACCACCGGCACGCCCGGAAGCTCGTTCTCTCGCAGCACCCGGATCACCCGCTCGATGTCGTCGTCCGGAGACACCGTCTCGGGTTGGGAGTCCATGATCTCGCTGACCGTGCGCGTCACGGGCCTGACCTTATCGGGAGCCGGAAGCCGCGAGACCCGCGGGCAGGGCGTCGATCACGTCACCGGCCACAACGTGGTCGGCGCCGTGGCGCTCGGCGGCGGCGACGCCCGCGCGCACGTGCGCCAACGTGCCGAGTGCCGCCGCCTCGAACGGGCCGAGCCCCTTGGCCAGCAGAGCTCCGATCAACCCCGAGAGTACGTCGCCCGTTCCGGCCGTGGCCAGCGCGGGAGAGCCTCCGGGGCTCACCGCCACGCGACCGTCCGGCGCCGCCACGATCGTGTCGTGGCCTTTGAGCAGCACGATCGCCCCGCTGCGGTTTGCGGCCTCGCGCGCGCAGGCCAGTCGGTGGGCGTTCACCTCGTCCGGGGAGCGGTCGAGCAGGCGGCCAAGCTCGGCGGCGTGGGGGGTGAGCACAGTGGACGCAGTGCGGCCGCGCAGCGACTCGATCTGACTTGCGTGGGCGTTCAGCCCGTCCGCGTCGATCAGCAGCGGCACCTCGAGCGCCTGCGCCGACTCCCGGGCGAAGCCACCCGCCGCCTGCGTCCGGCCCAAGCCGGGACCGAGCACGACCGCTCCGGCACGCTCGGCCATCTCGGCCAGCTCACCAACCCCGGCGGGGGAGTGGGCACCGTCCTCGTCGGGCAGCCCGCGGGTCATCGCCTCGAGCAGTCGCAGCTCGAGCACGGGCTGCGCCGGCGCCGGCACCGCCACCTGCACATAGCCCGCGCCGGCGCGCTGAGCGGCCAGCGCCGCCATCGCGGGCGCGCCGGTCAGGCCGCGGGCGCCACCCGCCACCACCACGACGCCCGAAGCGAACTTCGACCCGTCGCTGCCCCGCCGCGGATAGCCCGCGAGCACCCGCTGTGAGATCAGCCCCACCCGCGACGGCTCCGGAGCTCCGCGAGGGATGCCGATCTCGACCGCCTCAACCTCCCCCGCGTGGAAGGCGCCGGGCGCCACGTACAGGCCGGGCTTGGGGGCGTGGAAGGTGGCCGTGAGGGTGGCGCGAACGGCCTCGCCGTCCACCTCGCCGGTCGAGGCGTCCACGCCCGACGGAACGTCGCAGGCCACGACAGGAGCGTCTTGGCCGTTGATCGCGGCGATCGCGCCGGCGACCGGCTCGCGGGGCCGGCCCGAGAAGCCCGTTCCCAGCAGTGCGTCGACCACGGCGCCCGATCCGTCCAGGCACCCCGGCTCGAAAGGCCCGGGCGGCGCTCCGGGAAGCCGCTTCAGATTGGCCGCGGCGTCGCCGGTCGGGCCGTCCAGCGGCGCAGGAGCGATCACGTCGACCGCCCGGCCCTCCTCGCGCAGGAGCCGGGCCACCACCAGGCCGTCGCCGCCGTTGTTGCCCTTGCCCACCACGATCCGGACCGGCCCCGGCCGGGCCGCTCTCACCACGGCGCGCGCCAGGCCGATGCCGGCTCGCTCCATCAGGTGAAGCGAGGGCACCTCCTGCTCGGCAATGGCCCAGGCGTCGACCGCCCGCATCTCCTCCGCCTCGTAGAGCGGGTCGAGCCAGCCGGCAAGCACTACAGGGGCACGACGGTGGCCACGGCCGCGGCCGTGGAGCGGGTGTGGGTGAGCGAGACCACGCACCGGACCCCCAGCGCGGTCGCCCGATCGGCCGCGGACCCGCGTAGCCGGATCTCCGGCGCCGCGGGGCGGGACACGACCTCGACATCGGCGAACGCCCAGCTCGAGAGCCCGAGTGCCTTGGCCACAGCCTCCTTGGCGCAGAACCGGGCGGCCAGATGCTGACCGGGCCGAGCCCGGGCATCCGCGTAGGCCAGCTCGGATTCCGTGAACAGACGCGAACGCAGCCCCGGCCGGCGCTCCAGCACTCGCTCGAAGCGGTCGATCTCCAACAGGTCGAGCCCCACTCCAGTCGCCCCCTGGCTACTCAACGGTCACGGTCTTCGCGAGGTTGCGCGGCTGGTCCACGTTGAGCCCCTTCTCGCTGGCTATGTAGTACGCGAGCAGCTGCAAAGGGATCACGGCCAGCAGGGGCTGGAACATCCAGTCGGTGCTCGGTACGTAGACCACCTCCTCGGCGTGCTCGGCCACCTCGGTGTTGCCCTCGGTGGCCACGGCCAGCACGTGTGCACCGCGGGCGCGGGTCTCCGAGATGTTGGACAGCACCTTGTCGAGCACGGGCGAGTCCGTGGCCACGCACACCACGGGCGTGCGCTCGTCGAGCAGGGCGATCGGGCCATGCTTCATCTCTCCCGCCGCGTAGGCGTCGGTGGGCACGTAGGCGATCTCCTTGAGCTTGAGCGCTCCCTCGAGCGCCACGGCAAGGCCGGCGTGACGCCCCAGGTAGAGGAAGAACCCCGCTTCACGCCAGTGCTTGGCCATGGCGCGCACCGGGACGTCGACCGACTCCACCAGCTCGCCGACCTTGTGCGACAGGCCCCGCAGCTCGGATACGAGCCGCTCGAAGTGCTCCCGCTCCAGCGTGTCCCGCACGGCGGCCAGCTTGAGGGCGAAGAGATACATGGCGGCCACCTGGGCCACGAACGTCTTCGTGGCGGCCACGCCGATCTCCAGCCCGGCACGGGTGAACAGCACTCCATCGGAGTCCCGGGTGGCCTGGCTGCCCATGATGTTGGTGATGGCGAGAACCTTCGCGCCCTTCTTGCGGGCAAGGCGCATCGCGGCCAAGGTGTCAGCGGTCTCGCCGGACTGGGTGATGCCGATCACCAGGTCGCGCTCGTCGATCACCGGGTCGCGGTAGCGAAACTCCGAGGCCACGTCCATCTCGACCGGAATACGGGACCACGACTCGATGGCGTAGCGGCCTATGAGCCCCGCGTGGTAGCTGGTGCCGCAGGCCACGATCACCACGCGGCGCAGCCCTGAGAGGTGATCGTCTGCGATCCCTATGTCGCCCAGCTCGACCGTGCCGTGGGCCAGTCGATCGGCCACCGTCTCGGCCACGGCGTCGGCCTGCTCGTGGATCTCCTTGAGCATGAAGGTGTCGTAGCCGCCCTTCTCGGCGGTCTCCACGTCCCAATCGACCTCCCGCACCTCGCGCTCCACCGCAGCCCCCGACGAGTCGAGAAAGCGGGCGCCCTCGGGCGTGACAGCCACGATCTCCCCGTCCTCGACCAGCTGGATCCGGCGGGTGTCGCCCAGGAATGCTGGGATCGCGGAGGCTATGAAGCTCTCGCCGTCACCCACGCCCGTGACCAGCGGGCACTCATGACGGGCGCCGACCAGCGTCTCGGGCTCGTCGGCGTGCATGGCCACGAACGCGTAGTGGCCGCGCAGCTCGTTGTAGGCCAGGCGCACCGCCTCGACGAGGTCGCCGTCGTAGAAGGACGCGATCAGGTGCGCCACCACCTCGGTGTCGGTCTGCGAGCTGAAGGTGGCGCCGCGAGCCTGCAGGCGCTGCTTGAGGTCGGTCCAGTTCTCCACGATGCCGTTCATCACCACATGCACCCGGCCCGAGTTGTCGTCGTGGGGGTGGCAGTTCTCCTCGGTGACCCGCCCGTGGGTGGCCCAGCGGGTGTGGCCGATGCCGCTGACCGCGATGCTCGGCTCGCCGTTCATCGCCGCCCGCAGCTGCTTGGAGGGACTGCCCACCGCCCGCACGGAGTCAACGCCGCCGTTCGCGATCAGCGAGATCCCTGCGGAGTCATAGCCCCGATACTCGAGCCTCTCCAGCCCGGCGAGCAGGATCTCCTGGCAGGGACGGTTCCCGGTGTATCCGACGATGCCGCACATGAAGGAACGGGAGGGTAGCCCCCGAGGGGGAGGGTCAGCCGCCGAGCTCGCGCTGCACGATGTCCACCAGGCGGTCGGTGATTGCTCCGCACTCCTCCTCGCCGGGAGCCTCGACCATCACGCGCACGAGCGGCTCCGTGCCCGAGGAGCGCACGAGGACCCGCCCGCGCCCCTCCAGGCCGCGGCCCTCCGCCTCGACGGCGTCGTGCACAGCGGTGGCGGAGTCCAGCGCCCCGCGGTCGGCCACCCTCACGTTGACCAGCCGCTGGGGCAGCTTGCTCATGGCGTGGCGGTCGGCCAGGTCGCCGTCGCCGAGCGCCTCGAGACAGAGCAGCGCTGAGGCCAGGCCGTCGCCCGAAGGCACGAAGCCGGTGTCGATGATGTGGCCCGACTGCTCCCCGCCTAGCGCCCAGCTGCGCCGGACCAGCTCGGCCAGCACGTGGCGGTCGCCCACGGGCGTGACCGCAACCTCCACGCCCGCCTCCCGCATCGCGGTGTGAAAACCGTAGTTGGTCATCACCGTGACCGCGACCCCGTCGCCGGACAGGCGCCCCGTTTCACGGAGATGGAGCGCTGCGAGAGCCAGCAGCTCGTCGCCGTCCACCACCGCGCCTCGCCGGTCGACCGCCAGCACCCGGTCACCGTCACCGTCGAAGCCGAAGCCGAGCTCGTAGGAGCCCTCGGCCACCCGCTCGGCGAGCCCCTCGATATGGGTGGAGCCACAGCCGTGGTTGATGTTGCGTCCGTCGGGTGCGGCCGCCACAGCGTCCACGTGGGCGCCCAGGCGCCGGAAGATCTCCGGCGCCACTCGGTAGGTGGCCCCGTTGGCACAGTCGATCAGCAGCCGCCGGCCGGACAGGTCGAGGTCGCGGAACCGCAGCTCGAGCTCGCGCAGGTAGTCGCCGGAGGCGCCGTGCAGCTCGCGCACCCTGCCGATGCGGGTGGGATTCGTGGTCTCGCCCTCGGACACCATCCGCTCGATCTCGGCCTCGCGCTCGTCGGAGATCTTCATCCCGTCGGGACCGAAGAACTTGATCCCGTTGTCGCGGTAGGGGTTGTGCGAGGCCGAGACCACCGCGGCCAGATCCAGGCCGTGGCGGCGGACGAGCAGAGCGGCGCCGGGTGTGGGGAGCACGCCGCCCAGGAGCGCGTGCCCGCCACCAGCGGCTACTCCGGCGGCCAGCGAGGCCTCGAGCATCTCGCCGGACTCCCGAGTATCGCGCACGATCAGCACCTGCGGCGCTCCCAATCCACCCGGCTGCGCGCTGACGGCCGCGGCACGACCGAGCGCCAGCGCCAGGTCGGCGCTGAGAAACTCGCCCGCGACCCCGCGGACGCCGTCGGTACCGAACAGCTTGGGCAGGGCGTGCCTAGCGCTTCGAGAACTGCGGACGCTTGCGCGCCTTCTTGAGGCCGGCCTTCTTGCGCTCCTTCACGCGAGGGTCACGCGTGAGGAATCCGCGGCGCTTGAGCTCGCCACGCAGGCTGGGGTCGGCCTCCACCAGCGCCCGGGCGATGCCATGACGCAGCGCGCCGGCCTGTGACGAGACGCCTCCACCGTGGATCTTGGCCACCACGTCCATACGCTCCTCGTGTCCGACCGTCTCCAGAGGACCGCGGGCGGTGCGCTGGAGGGTGGGCCGCGGGAAGAACTGGTCGAGCTGCCGGCCGTTCACCGTGTACACACCGGTGCCGGGGCGCAGGATGACCCGGGCCACAGCGCTCTTGCGCTTGCCGGTGGCACGGTAGCGCGCGTCGGCGGCCAGGTCGAGCACGGAGGTCGGTGCCGGCTGCGGCGCCTCGGCCCCGGACTCGGCGGTGTCGCCTTCGGAGCTGTCGTCGGCGGCCAGCGCCTCTTCGGCCGCCTGGATCTCGGCGGCTGAGCGCTCGCCGATGCCGCCACGGTCAGTGGCGGCCTCGTCGAGTACCAGATCGGGCTCGAGGTGCGCGCCGGGAATCGCGTCGGGCTCGTTGGGCTTCTCCGCCTTGCGGCCACGCTTGGGGCGCTCCTTGGGAGCCTCGGCGGCGGCAGCCTCGGCGGCCGGCGCGGCCTCGGTCTCGGCAGCCGGGGTCTCCTCGGCAGCCGGGGCCTCCTCAGCCGCCGGGGTCTCCTCAGCCGCCGGGGTCTCCTCCCCCTCCTGGGGAACGTCCTCGCGATCCTCTTCGAACATCAAGACGTGGTCTCCATCTTCTCGGGCTGCTGGGCAGCGTGCGGGTGCTCGGGACCGGTATAGACCTTGAGCTTGCGTAGCTGGGCCCGCGCCAGCCTGTTGCGCGGAAGCATCCCCTTCACGGCCAGCCGGATGACCTCCTCCGGCTTGCGTTCGAGCATGTCGTTGAGCGTGCGCGTGCGCAGGCCTCCCGGATATCCGGAGTGGCGGTGGTAGAGCTTCTCCTGGCGCTTCTTGCCGGTCACGGCGATCTTCTCGCAGTTGATCACGACCACGAAGTCCCCCACGTCGCAGTGCGGCGTGTACTCGGGCTTGTGCTTGCCGCGGAGGCGCCCGGCGATCTGCGTGGCGAGGCGCCCAAGCGTTTCGCCCGAGGCATCGACCACGAGCCAGTTGCGCTCGCGGTTCGCGGGGGTGGCGACGAAGGTCTTCATACGTGAAACGACCGCGCGACTGGCGCGGTCGGCTGAACAGTGTGGCACAAGGGCATGGAAAGGCGTCAGCGAGTTGTGGAGCGCGCCGCCGCCACAACGATTCACCTGTACCGGTTCCTCGGGGCCTGGGATAGTTGGTCTGACGGACTCAGAGGACGCGACAGCCTTCAAGCAGTTCGAGGCCGCCGGCTGGAGCCGGCAGGCCTACAGCTACGAGCAGCTGACCGGTCGC
The DNA here is from genome assembly GCA_013812005.1 of Thermoleophilaceae bacterium. Lineage (GTDB taxonomy): Bacteria > Actinomycetota > Thermoleophilia > Solirubrobacterales > Thermoleophilaceae > JAAYBF01. Next base: position 4,490 of record JACCUE010000333.1, on the reverse strand, counting down.
GTCACCGCTGCCGCCGCCGGCGCCCTGCTGGACGCGGCACGGGTGGGACCTGGGCTGCGGGTGCTCGACGTGGCCTGCGGCTCGGGCCACGTTGCCGCCGCAGCCGCCGCCCGGGGAGCCGAGCCCGTCGGGATAGACATCTCGCGGGGCATGCTCGACGCCGCCCGCCACGCCCACCCCGACCTGGCGTTCGTGCACGGCGACGCGGAGGCGCTGAACTTCGCCGATGGCTCGTTCGGCGCGGTGGTCGGGGGGTTCGTGCTCAACCATGTGCCCCAGCCCGAGCGGGCCGCGTCCGAGGCTTTCCGTGTCCTCGCCGCCGACGGCTGCGCGGCCTTCTCCGTATGGGACCGGCCCGAGCGCGCCCGCCTGATGGGCATCATGAGCGACGCCATTGACCGGGCGGGGCTCGACCGCTCGGTGGGGGTGCCGCCGGGCCCGGACGGGTTCCGCTTCGCCGACGAGGGCGCGTTCACCAGCCTGCTGGAAGACGCCGGACTCGGCCAGGTCCGGATCGACACCTTCGACCTCTCGGTACGCGTGGAAGACGGGGACGAGTTATGGAACGGCCTGCTGGGTGGCACGGTCAGGGCCGCCGCGGCCGTGCTGGCGGCCTCGGAGGAAGACCGCCGCCGCGTGCGGAAGGCCTTCGACGAGCTGGCGGCCGGCTACGAGACCGAGGCCGGCGGTCTGGCGCTGCCGGCCGTGGTCAAGATCGGCTCGGGCGTCGCACCGTGAGCGGGGGCTCACTACGTTCCGTCCTCATGAGGGACGTTTCGTAGTGAACCCCTCCCCAGCGCTGTTTCTTGCCCTGTGCTACTCCCACTCGATCGTGCCCGGGGGCTTGGACGTGATGTCCAGCACCACGCGGTTCACCTGGCGGATCTCGTTGATCATCCGGGACGCGATCCGCTCCAGCAGGTCGTAGGGCAGGCGGGCCCAGTCGGCGGTCATCGCGTCGTCGCTGGTGACCGCCCTGATCACCACCGCGTAGCCGTAGGTGCGCTCGTCACCCTGGACGCCCACCGTCCGCAGATCGCCCGGCAAGACGCAGAAGGACTGCCACAGCTCGCGATAGAGACCGGCCCGGCGGATCTCGTCCTGTAGCACGAAGTCGGCGTCGCGCAGGAGCTCCAGGCGCTCCTTGTTCACCTCTCCGCCCACGATCCGGATCCCGAGGCCGGGACCGGGGAACGGCTGGCGCCACACCAGGCGCTCAGGCAGACCCAGCTCCACCCCCACTCGACGGGCCTCGTCCTTGAACAGCTCGCGCAGCGGCTCGACCAGCTCGAACTCGAGGTCCTCGGGCAGCCCGCCCACGTTGTGGTGGGACTTGATCGTGGCCGCGCCCGTGCCGCCGCCCGATTCGATCACATCCGAATAGAGGGTGCCCTGCACGAGGTACTTCGGGCCGTCGAGCTTGACGGCCTCCTCCTCGAAGACCCGGATGAACTCCTCCCCGATGATCTTGCGCTTGGTCTCGGGCTCGGTGACGCCCTTCAGGCGCTCGAGGAAGCGGTCCTCGGCATCGACCGCCACCAGGGGAACCTTGAAGGTGTCGCGGAAGGCGGCCACCACCTGGTCGCCCTCGTTCTTGCGCATCAGGCCGTGATCGACGAAGACGCAGGTGAGCTGGTCGCCCACCGCCCTGTGTACGAGCAGCGCCGCGACGGAGGAGTCCACACCACCCGAAAGGCCGCAGATCACCCGGCCGCCGCCCACCTGCTCTCGGATCCGGCGGATCTGCTCCTCGGCCACCGACGCGGCGTTCCAGCCCATCCCGGCGCCGCAGATGTGATCGAGGAAGCGCTCAAGGATCTGGGTGCCGTAGGGCGTGTGCACGACCTCGGGGTGGAACTGGATGCCGTAGATCCCGCGGCCGGGGTCCTCGAAGGCGGCGACGGGCGACTCGGTGGAGGAGGCGAGCGCGGTGGCGCCCGGGGGCGCCTCGTAGACGGTGTCGCGGTGGCTCATCCAGCAGCTCTGCTGCGCCGGCAATCCCTCGAGCAGGCGACCGTGCTCGGTGACGGTGAGCTGGGAGCGGCCGAACTCCCCGACCTCGGCCCCCCGCACCTTCCCACCGAGCGCAAGCACCATCGCCTGCATCCCGTAACAGATGCCCAGCACGGGAATGCCGAGGCCCAGCAGCTCTTCCCGCAGCGCAGGAGCGCCGTCGGCGTAGACCGAGGCAGGGCCCCCGGAGAGGATCAGCCCCCGTGGGCGGCGCCGGCGCACCTCCTCGAGCGGCACGTGGTGGGGCAGCAGCTCGCTGAAAACGCCGCACTCGCGCACCCGGCGCGCTATCAGCTGCGAGTACTGTCCCCCGAAGTCGAGGACCAGCACCTCATCGTTCGTCTGCGCAGCCGCCGGCGGCTCGTCCGGAACACGGACAGCGCGCGCGGCCTCCACTACTCGACGAGCGCGGGATCCGCTGACGGAGCGGAGCCATTCGTGACGCCGTCCGACGCCGGCGCGGCCTTCGCCGCGGACTGGGCTCCCATGCCGATCGCCTGGTCGCGCTGAAGCTGCTTGCCCTCGGTCTGGAGCGAGGGCGCCACCATCACCTCGGCGCGATGGAAGGACGGGATGTCCTCGTATCCGCACGTGGCCATCGAGGTGCGCAGGCTGCCCATGAGATTGAACGTGCCGTCGTTCTCGTGGGCGGGACCGAGCAGGATCTGCTCGAGCGAGCCGTTCTGGGTCGTCTTGACCCGCGCCCCGCGGGGCAGGTCGGGATGGAACGTGGCCATGCCCCAGTGATAGCCGTGACCCGGCGCCTCGTAGGCGCGCGCGAGCGGAGAGCCGATCATCACGGCGTCGGAGCCGCACGCGAAGGCCTTGGAGATGTCCCCGCCATTGCGCATCCCCCCGTCGGCGATCACCTTCACGTACTCGCCGGTCTCGAGCATGTTCTGGGAGCGCGCGGCGGCCACGTCGGCGATGGCGGTTGCCTGCGGCACGCCGATCCCCAGCACGCCGCGCGTTGTGCATGCCGCACCGGGGCCGACGCCCACGAGCACGGCGACCGCGCCGGTGCGCATGAGGTGCAAGCCGGTGGAGTAGGAGGCGCAGCCCCCCACCACGACGGGGATCGGCAGCTCGCGGATGAACTCCTTGAGGTTGACCGGGGGCCGCGACTCGTCGGTCGACACGTGCTCGGCCGAGATCACCGTGCCCTGTATCACCAGGATGTCGAGGCCCGCCTCGAGCGCCGCCTCGTAGTGGGTGCGCACGCGCTGCGGCGTGAGAGAGGCGGCGCAGACCACGCCCTGCTCCTTCACCTCGCGGATGCGCTGCGTCATCAGGTCGGTGTCGACCGGCGCGGAGTAGACGCGCTGCATCTCGGCGGTGGCCTCTTCCTTCTCGAACCCGGCGATCTGCTCGAGCTGCTGCTCGGCGTCCTCGTAGCGGGAGAAGATCCCCTCGAGGTTGAGGACGGCAAGGCCGCCGAGCTTGCCGATCAGCCCGGCGGTGCGCGGCGACACCACGCCGTCCATCGCCGAGGCGAGCAGCGGCAACTCGAATCGATAGGGCCCGAGCGTCCAGGCGATGTCGATGTCGTCGGGATCGCGCGTGCGCCGCGACGGCACGATCGCGATGTCGTCGAACCCGTAGGCCCGGCGCCCCTTCTTACCCCTACCGATCTCGACTTCCATGGCGGCAACCTTAGGTTCGGGGCCGGACGAATACCTAAGTTAGCAAGGCCCCGATGCCCCTCTGGAAAGCGGTGTTCCCGCACTTTGCAGGGATGTTGTGGGAGTGCGCAGCCGAAACGTATCGGGAGGAGCGCAGCCGGAACGTATCGGGAGGAGCGCAGCCGGAACGTATCGGGAGGAGCGCAGCCGGAACGTCGTTCCGGCGAGCACCGCACCGGAGACTCTCCGGCGAGCACCGCACCGGACCCTTTTCTTACGACGGCACTCGCGCGGGCCCGGCGGCGGGCGCCAGCACGGGCGCGCCCTCGACCTCGATCTGCACCTCTCCCACCAGCCGGTCCACCTCGCGGGGGTCGACCACGCCGGCCCCGAAGTGCTGGGTCGACTCGGCCCCGCAGGCCACGCCGAAGCGCAGGCAGTCGAGATCCTCCCCGCCGCCATAGCGGGCGGCCACATAGCCCGCCAGGAACGCGTCACCAGAGCCGACGGAGGACACAGGCTCGAGCGGCTCGAGGGTGGCCCGGCACAGCCGGCGGGGGCGGGCGGGGTCGCCGTCGCAGCCGACCAGCGCGAGGCAGCCGTCCGCGCGGGTCATGAGCGCCTCACGCGCGCCTAGCTCGACGATCTCCCGCACCGCGGTGCGGCGGTCCTCCTCGTCGGCGAACTCATGACCAACCAGCTCCTCGGCCTCGAGCTCGTTGGGGCTGAGGATGCTGGGGCCCGCGCGCGTGGCCAGGCGCAGCGGCTCCCCCTCGGAGTCGAGCACGCTGAGCACGCCGATCCGGTGCAGCTCGGTGATCAGTCGCCCATAGAGGCCGGGGTCGACGCCGCGGG
>JACCUE010000262.1 GCA_013812005.1 Thermoleophilaceae bacterium | reverse complement strand
GCCCGAGCAGGAGATCACGGTGAGCGGCACCGTGAAGGAGGTCAAGGAAGGGCGCGTGGTGGTCGAGACCGTCGCCGAGCAGGGCGGCAAGCGGATCATCCGCAACGCCGAGGCGGAGCTCGAGCCGCGCTGACCAGGTACCCGTGAGCGGGGTGTCGCCCCGGTGTTACACTAATCTGGTGCCCACGAAGCATCGACGCCATGCGATCACCGAGACGCCTCGCGTCAAGGAGGCGCTCGATGCTCTGCGGGCAGAGTTGAACGGCGAGCGCCCAGACCTCGCAGAGCTGGTAGTGGTCGGTGCGCATACAAAGCGCGCGCAGCTACAGGCAATCGATCAACGTAGACGCGCGTTGCGGGAGGATCTGGTGGAGCGAATCCGCTCTGGTGACCTCGACTTGGACCCAGCGCTCGCGGACGAAGTGAAGCGCGCCGGGCTGCCCGAGGTTGAACCCCTCGCTTCTGATTGACAACTCGGCCTGGTCGCGCCTTGGCGATCAAGAGCTGACCCCTTCGCGCCGGGCGGACCTCGAGCGCCTCATCGTGGACGGAGCGATCGCCGTTTGCCTGCCCTTTCTCCTCGAGGCCGGCTACTCGGCGAGGCGAAGCCGTGAGCATCCGGTGCTCATCCAGCGGCTTCTCGCGATGCCCCGAGTCCACTTTGACTCGGCAGTCGAAGACCTGGCCCTCGATGTGCAGGCTCGACTGGCCCTGTCAGCTCGACACCGCCTACCCCCGATGGACCTGATGATCGCAGCGCTTGCCGATCACCACTCGTTCGGGCTTCTGCACTACGACGCCCACTTCGATGTCATTCTCGAACACACGACGCTGAGCTACGAAAGCGTCTGGCTGGCGCCCCAAGGGTCGCTGGCCTGACCTGCGCCTAACCTTGACCCCGATGCAGATCACCCCCCGCCAAGGCTTCATCCTCCGCAAGGTGGTCGAGGGCCACCAGCAGCTCGACGGCCCGATCGGCTCGAAGTGGCTCGCCGAGCGCGACGATGTCCCCTGGGGGCCCTCCACCCTGAGGGCCGAGTTCGCGCGCCTGGAGGAGGCCGGCCTGCTGGCGCACCCCCACACCTCCGCGGGCCGGGTGCCCACCGACTCCGGCTACCGCTTCTACGTGGACGAGCTGCTCGAGGGGGGTGACCTGCCGGCGATCCGCAAGCCGGTCGAGCTGAGCGACATGCGGCGTGAGGTCGACGAGGCCATGCGCGCCACCACGGAGCAGCTGTCTCAGGTGACCAACCTGCTCGCCATGGTCTCGGCGCCGCCGATCGAGTCGGCCACGATCCACCGGGTCGAGGTGCTGCTCCTGCAGCCCCAGGTGGCGATGGTCGTGGTGATCACCTCGACGGGAGGTGTCACCAAGCGAGTGATCTCCTACGAGCACCCGCTCGACTCGGGCCTGATCGACTGGGCCTCCAGCTATCTCAACGAGGCGCTCGGCGGCCTCGACGTGGGCGCGCGGATGGTGCAGTCAAAGCTCACCGACAGCGCGCTCTCGGCCTCCGAGCGGGCGTTCCTGGAGACCCTCTTCGGAGCCTTCACCCACCTTGAGGACACGGCCGGCGACACCCTCTTCGTCGATGGGGCGGCGCGCCTGCTCACCGAGCACCGCTTTCAGGAGCTGCCCCAGCTCTCCGACCTGCTGAACGTGCTCGAGCGCCGGGTGGCGCTGCTGTCGGTGATGAGGGCTTCGCTGTCGGAGCCCTCGGTGTACCTGCGGATCGGCGGCGAGAACGACGCTCCTGAGCTCCGCTCGCTGAGCATGGTGGCCGCCAACTACGGAGTGGCCCGTCGCAACCTGGGAGCCGTGAGCCTGCTGGGGCCGGTGAGCATGGACTACCCCAGCGCGATCATCGCGGTGCGCCAGGCCGCGGCCGAGCTGTCGCGGTTCGTGGCCGAGGTCTACGACGAATGAGGCAGGACGCATACGAGCTGCTTGGAGTGGGGCGCACCGCGGACGAGCGCTCGATCAAGAAGGCCTTCCGGGGGCTGGCGCGCGAGCTGCACCCCGACGTGAACAGCCACGATCCCGAGGCCGAGGCCAAGTTCAAGGCGGCGGCCGAGGCCTATGAGGTGCTTTCCGACCCCGAGCGCCGCGCGGTCTATGACCGCCACGGCTGGGACGGCCTCGTCTCCGGCGGCACGCAGGCCGGCCATGGCTTCGGTTCCTTCTCGGACATCTTCGAGGCCTTCTTCGGAGGCGATCCGTTCGGAGGGGGTCGCGGCGGCGGCCCCGGCGCGATCCAGGGCGGCGACATCGCCGCGGAGGTCGAAATCTCCCTGGAGCAGGCCGCCCGCTCGGCTTCTGTCGACGTGGCCTATGACTCGGTGGCCCCCTGCGAGCGCTGCCACGGCAACCGCGCGGAGCCCGGTACGCCGATCGAGGCCTGTGAGCGCTGCGGCGGGCAGGGACAGCTGCGAGCCGTGACCCGCACCGCGTTCGGGCAGATGGTGCGCGCCCAGGTGTGCGACCTCTGCGGCGGCGAGGGCAAGGTGGCCACCACGCCGTGCACGGAGTGCGGGGGCCAGGGACTGCGGGCGGTGCGGCGCGAGCTGAGCGTGGACATCCCTGCGGGCATCGCCGACGGCCAGCGCATCAGGATCACAGGCCGCGGGCACGCCGGCGAGCGCGGCGGCCCGGCCGGAGACCTGTACGTGGTGGTGCGCGTGGCCGAGGACGAGCGCTTCCTGCGTGACGGCAGCAACCTGGTGGCGGTGATCGACGTGCCCGCTCCCGCGGCTGCCCTGGGCACGGAGGTCACCGTGCCCACGCTCGACGGCGAGGAGACGGTCGAGGTGCCGGCCGGCAC
>JACCUE010000310.1 GCA_013812005.1 Thermoleophilaceae bacterium | reverse complement strand
CCGCTCTCGACGAACGCGGCAGCCAGGTTGAGCGTGGTGGTGGTCTTCGCTACGCCGCCCTTCTGGTTGGTGAACGCGATGACCTTGGCCTTGGGCGTCACTTGTGCCTCCGGTTCGGCGTGCGGGGAAGTTGGCTCTGCCATTACGCAGTGCCTATTCGCACTACTGCCGGGGAATCCTCCACACCCGCCCGTACCCTTGGGGCGATGGGCGCGCATTCCGATCGGGACCCCGAGGCCTGACCTGCACATGATAGGGTGTGCATATGCTTCGTCTTACCCGCCGGACACAGATCCTCCTCGACGAGCAGCGCTACCAGCGCCTCCGCGCCCGAGCCGCCGCCGAGCGCACCTCGGTCGGAGCGCTCGTCCGTGACGCGGTCGACCGGGTGCTCGAGGGCGACGACTCCGACGTGGCGAGCGCCGAGGCGTTTCTGTCGGCGACGCCGTTGTGTGTCGGTGAGCCGGAGGAGCTCGGCGAGGAGCTCGAAAGCGCGCTCGCGCGCGACCGTCTGTGAGTGCCTCGAAGGAGGGCGCCGCCCCTCCTTCCAAGACCCCGCGGGTGTACGTCGACACGAACGTCTTCCTGTACGCGATCGGTACCGAGCACCGTTACCGCGACGTCTGCCAAGGGTTGGTGCGGGCCTTGGGGACGAGGTCGCTGCGCGGTGAGACCAGCGTCGAGACCCTCCAGGAGATCGTCCATCACCGTCGCCGGCGCGGGGACACGGACGCCACCGAGCGAGGCAGGCAGGCCCTGGCGCTCTGCCACACCGTGCACACGCTCGATGCCACGGTTGCGCTCGCTTCACTCGACCTGATCGATCGCCATCCGTCGCTCCCGACTCGGGATGCCGTGCACGCGGCGACCGCTCTGGCCAACGGGATCGTCACGGTGCTGAGCGCGGATCAGGACTTCGATGGCATCGCGGGCCTCACCCGTGTCGACCCGCTCGACGGCGAGGCCACGGCGGCTCTGGGGTCGAGCGGGTGAAGGACGTACTCGACAAGCGGCTGGTCTACGTGACCGGCAAGGGGGGTGTGGGCAAGACGACCGTTGCCGCGGCGCTCGGGCTGGCCGCCGCCCGGGCCGGCAAGCGCACGCTGATCTGCGAGGTGGCCGAGCAGGAGCGCATCACCCAGGCCTTCGGCCATCAGCCCACCGGCTTCACCGAGACCGAGGTGGCGGAGAACCTGCACGCGTTCTCGATCGACCCGGAGCAGGCCAAGCAGGAGTGGCTGCGCCACCAGCTGCGCTCGGGGGCGCTCGCGGGGCTGCTCAACCAGAGCCGGATCTTTCAGTACATGACCGCGGCGGCCCCCGGTCTGGCCGAGGTGGTCACGATGGGCAAGATCTGGGAGCTGGCGCAGCTCCAGCGCCGCAGGGCCGAGGCCGCCCCCTACGACCTGGTGATCGTCGACGCACCCGCCACCGGCCACGGGCTGGCGCTCCTGCGCGCACCCCGCACCTTCGCGAACATTGCACGGGTGGGTCCGATCAAGAACCACGCGGATGCGATCCACTCCTTCACCACCGACCCCAAGGTCACCGCCATCGTCGCCGTGGCGCTGGCCGAGGAGATGCCGGTCAACGAGACGATCGACCTGGAGGGGCGTCTGGCCGACGAGATGGGCCTCGTGCTGTCCGCGGCGCTGGTGAACGGAGTGCTGCCCGAGCGCTTCACGAACGCGGACGCGGACGCGATGGCCTCGCTCGACGGCGCGGGCAGCCCCGCCGCGCGGGAGGCCCTCACCGCCGCGCTGCGAGCCCACGAGCGCGCGCGCAGCCAGCGCTCGCAGGTGGCTCGGCTCAAGCGCGGGGTCGAGGCGCCGGTCTCCACACTGCCCTTCGTGCTCACGCCCGAGGTGACCCTCGAGGACCTCGAGAGCCTGTCGGTGGAAGTCGAGCGCAAGCTGTGACCCCGCGCGCCTCGAGCGGAGTGGGCGACCTGATCGCCCGCAAGCAGGTGGTGATCTGCGCCGGCTCGGGCGGAGTGGGCAAGACCACCGTCTCCGCCGCAATCGCCGCCGGGGCGGCCGCGCAGGGCAAGAAGGCCGTCGTGCTCACCATCGACCCCGCCAAGCGCCTGGCCAACTCCCTCGGCCTGCCCGAGCTGGGCAACGACGAGCGGCGGGTGGAGATGGATGCCGACGGCGAGCTGTGGGCGATGATGCTGGACGCCAAGCGCACCTTCGACGACCTGGTCGACACCTATTCGCCCGACGAACAGACCCGGCGCGAGGTGCTCGACAACCCGATCTACCGCCAGCTCTCCAACGCCGTGGCCGGATCCCAGGAGTACATGGCGATGGAGAAGCTGCACGAGCTGCACCAGGAGGGCAACTACGACCTGCTGGTGCTCGACACGCCGCCCACTCGCAACGCACTCGACTTCCTCGACGCGCCGCGCCGGCTGGCGCGCTTCATCGACTCGCGCTCGCTGAGCTTCTTCCGGGCCTCGAGCAAGATGAGCCTGGGCGTCATGGGGCGCGGCACCAGCCTGCTCTTCTCGGTGATGAAGAAGGCCACCGGAGTCGACCTGCTCAAGGACGTGGCCGAGTTCTTCAACACCTTCGGCGACATGACCGACGGCTTCCGCGAGCGCGCGGAGCGCGTGGACGCGCTGATCTGCGACAGCCGCACCACCTTCCTCCTCGTGACCTCCCCGCGCGCTGCCGCGATCGAGGAGGCCAGGCACTTCCACCGCAAGCTCCAGTCGGAGGGGCTGCCCTTCGGCGGGGTGATCGTGAACCGCATGCGCGAGCCCGTGCGGGCCAAGCCGGCTCCCGGACTCGAGGCCGAGCTGGCGGAGATGCTGGACGAGAAGCTGGCGGGCAAGGTGGCCCGCAACCTTTCAGAGCACCGCCGGCTGGCCGAACGCGACGCCCTCAACGTCGAGCGCCTGCGTGAGCGGCTGGGACGCAAGCCGATCCTCACCGTGCCGGAGCTCAGCGGTGACGTGCACGACCTGGCCGGCCTCGCGGAGCTGAACACACACCTGTTCGCGTCCGGCGCCCTGCGACGCTGACGCTCGAGCTGCGCGTCCGACGGGTAGGACGGCCCGACCAACCACCCGCTGGAGGCCGACGGCGCAGAGAAAAAGCTCGGCGAGGGCTTCATCCTCTGAGCCGGGGCAGAATCGTCAGCCGTCGTGCCCGCCCGGCGTCTCGGTGAACTTCGCGAGCCGGGCGGCAGCCTTGCGCCTGACCGCCGCGCGCAGGAGCGGGGTCCAGCCGAGCGCCAGCCCGACCGGTCCGAGGGCCTGACGGGCCCAGCGGTG
>JACCUE010000296.1 GCA_013812005.1 Thermoleophilaceae bacterium | reverse complement strand
CGGCAGGCCAGGGCGGCTCCGACGCCGGCCGGCGCTTCCCCTCCGCGCGCCGGGCGGCCATCGTCCGAGCAGCGCCCGCCGGCGCTGTGGGCGCCCCTGCCCCTCACCGAGTTGCTCATCCTGGCGGGCCTGGTGCTGATGGGCTGGGGCTTTCTGCAGGGCGTGGGGGAGAAGGGCAACTCCAAGATCGCCGCGGGCCTGGCGATCGCCTCGATCGCCGGCATGGAGCTCTCCATGCGCGAGCATGTGACCGGATTCCGTTCTCACACCACCCTGCTGGCCGGCGCGGTGGCGATCGCCGCCATCGTGGTCGTGGGCCTTCTGATCGGCGTGCAGACCCTGGGGGTGCTGCTGATCACCGGTCTGCTCGTCTTCGGGGGCTCCTTCTACTGGCTGCGGGAGCTGTTCAAGCGCAAGTCCGGAGGCCTGAGCTTCCGATGAACGGTGCCCGCGCCAAGTCTTTCAGGAGAATCACCCTCGCGGGCGCCAGCGGCGTGCTGCTCGTCCTGATCATGCTGGGCGGCGGCTTGCTGCTGTGGGTGGGGGTTCCGGTGGGATGGCTGTACGTGGGCTCTCAGGTGCAGGGCGAGACCGGCTCCCTCGGCGCGGCGCTGGCGGTGATGATGGCCGGGGTGCTGGTCAGCATCCTCGTGATCGTGGCGGTGCTCGGCCGGCTCAACCACAGGCACTCGGAGCTGCGAGTGGCACGGGGGCTCGACGACCATGGCCAGACAGCCCTCGAGGCCGTGATGACCGTGAGTGCCGGCATCGCGATCGTCGGCTTCGGCGTGTGGTTCCTGTTCTTCTCGGGAGCAAGTCCGCTGCCCACCGGGCTCGGCATCTGAGAGACGGCGCAATAGTCTCCCTCGCATGGACGAGCCGCGCCGGCTGCGCATAGCCGGCCTCCACCACATCACGCTGCTCTGCACGAGCCTCGAGCGGTCCACTGCGTTCTACCGCAACCTGCTGGGGATGCGGATGGTCAAGCAGACCGTCAACGAGGACGACCAGGGCGCCCGCCACCTCTTCTTCGGCGACGAGGAGGGTCGGCCGGGCACGCTGATCACCTGCCTCGAGTACCCGCAGCTCGAGCCGGGGTCCGTGGGCACGGGGTCGACCCATCACTTCGCCCTCTCGGTGGAGAGCGAGGAGGAATTGGAGGCTTGGCGCGGCTATCTCACCAGCCAGGGTGCGTCCTGCACCGAGGTGATGGACCGCACGTTCTTCAAGTCGGTCTACCTGCGCGACCCCGACGGCCACATCGTCGAGCTGGCCAGCGCCTCACCGGGCATCACGCCCGACGAGTAGCCCCTCGGCTCAGGCCAGCGACAGGGCCCCGGCGGTGTTCATGTCCCGCGTGGGTGGAGCCTTCTCCCCGAGCACGCCCGCGAGGGCGAGTCGCTGGCGCTCGGTGAGCGTGCCCACCTGTTTGTTCTCCGGCACGCCGATGGAGAGCAACAGTCGCCGGCAGCGCGCGCGGCCCCAGCGCTTCTGGCTCATCAGGACGTCACTGATCGACATGCTGTGCGCTTCCCACGGGCAACTCACGATCACCTCGGCGGCCGCCAGCGCTCCGGCGCCGATCTGGCGCTTCAGCTGGGCCCGCGCAAGGCGCACCCGGTTGGCGTGCTCGAGAGCACGGAGATGTTGCTGCCCAGCGTCCAGCGTGGCGACATCGCCCATAGAAAAACAAACCTCCTCGCACTGCGTGCGTGTATCGACGGCTTATGCAGTCCCCTGGCGCTCCGGTCGTTCCAATCCCTCAACCGTCAGCAGCCTCGCCCCAATAAAGCTCAGGCGCTCCGAGGCGTCAACGGCGCACCGTCCAGAGCACTCGCTAAGAGCGGGCTTTTCTGCCCTGGGCTGCTGAGGGTGCCCGCTGACGCTCGCGGAAGGCCCTCGCCTTGTGCTGGTTGCCGCAGGACTTCATCGAGCACCACCGCCCCGAGCGGTTCTTCGAATGGTCGTAGAAGGCCCAGCGGCAGCCGTCATCCGCGCAGGCCTTGAGTCGCGACCAGGTGCCGTCGGTGGCCGCGGCGGCCACGATGGCCGTCAGTCGCGCCAGGCCGGCGCGTGCGTCGTCGCGCACCGGCACGAGGCCGGGGGTGCCGTCCGCGGCGAACCTGGCCCTCAGGGTGCATCCCTCAAGCGCGGCCTCCAGACTGGCGGCGGCCTCCGGGGCGGCGACGGCGCCGTTGTGCATCGCGAGCACTGACCGCAGGCCCTCTCGCACCTCGAGGGCGCGGCGTAGGTCGGCCGTCGTGACCCGTGCGCCGCGCGGTAGCAGATCGCGGCTCACGAGCCATTGCTTCAGGTCCTCGGCGGTCGCGAGCTCCTCGTCATCCTCGTCCAGCTCGACGCTGTTCACGAACTGCTGCACGAGACGTAGCGGCTCTGGTGCTCGCTTCTCGGGTTCGGCCTCGACTATCACGGCGCCGGCCGCCCGGACGTTGTGGTGTGGAGAACCATCGCTTATGGAGGGTATCAGCAACCGTAACTGGCTATCCGACTTAGCTGGTGTATTATTCCACCATAAGTCGATTGCCGGTTACCAACGGAGGGCACCATGAACGACGCGATCACCATCCGCCACTCCCGCCCCGAAGACGATCGGGCCCTCTACCGGCTCGCGGCCCTCGACGACCGTCCCGTCCCCAGCGGGGAGGCCCTGCTTGCCTTCGTGGACGGCCGGCTGGCGGCGGCCAAGCCGCTGGCGCCGGGAGCCGAGGCCGTGGCCGATCCCTTCCGCCGCACCCGGGATCTGCTGGCGCTGCTCGACCTGCGCGCCTCCCAGGAGAGGGCGGCTTGAGCTCTAGGCCTCCCCGCCCGTGGCCGGCACGGCCTCCGGTGCCGCCATGTCTTCCGGGATCCGATCACGCACCCGCTCGAAGGCGGCCAGCGCCCGGTCGAGGTGCTCGCGCTCGTGGGTCGCCATCACGCTGGTGCGCAGGAGCGCCTCACCGCGCGCGACCGCGGGGTAGAGCGCCACGTTGGTGTACACGCCATCGTCGTAGAGCGCCTTCCAGAACAGCACGGCGCGCCAGTCGTCGCCGATCGTGATCGGCACGATGGGGGTCAGGAGGTCCGAGCCGTCGGGCATCGCTGTCGGCTGTACCACGTCGAAGCCCAGCGCGTCGAGGCCCTGCTGGAGGTAGCGGGCGTTCTCGAGCACGCGCGCCAGCAGCTCCCGCCCCTCCTCAGAGCGGATCACCCTCAGTGCGCCGAGCGTGGCGCCCACGGCGGCGGGGACCGCCGAGGCGGTGAACATGAACGCCCGCGATTGCACGCGCAGGAAGTCGACCACCTCGGCCGGACCGGCGATGAAGCCGCCACAGGAGGCCAGGGACTTGGAGAACGTGCCCATCCGGAGATCGACCTCCTCCGAAACGCCGTAGGCCTCACACGCGCCCGTGCCGGCGGCGCCCAGCACCCCCACGCCATGGGCCTCGTCGACCATCAGACGGGCGCCGTGCTCGCGGCAGAGGAGCACGATGTCGGGCAGCGGGGCCAGGTCGCCCTCCATCGAGAAGACGCCGTCGACCACCACGAGCGCCCCGCCGCCGTCGCTCTCGGAGTTGACGAGCATCTTCTCCAGCTTGTCGAGGCGGTTGTGGCGGAAAGGCCGGATGCGCGCCCGGGACATGGACACCGCGTCGAGGATCGAGGCATGGTCGCCCGAGTCGCAGATCACCGTGTCGCCGGGGGCCAGCAGGGTGGCGATGCAGCCCACGTTGGCCTGGTAGCCAGTGGTGTAGACGATCGCCTCCTCGGTGCCCATCCAGTCGGCCAGCTCGCGCTCGAGCTCTGTGTGCAGCGGCGTGGTGCCGTTCATGAACCGCGAGCCGGTCAGGCCGGTGCCGTATGCCTCGAGGGCGTCACGGGCGGCCTGCTTGACCAGCGGGTGACCGGTCAAGCCAAGGTAGTTGTTGGACCCGAGCGTGAGCCGCTCGCGGCCTTCCATCTGCACGAGGGGGCCCGGCTCGCCATCCACCTGGCGGAAGTAGGGCAGTAGGTCGTGCTCACGGGCCGCGGCCAGCTGCTCGAGGCGCTCGTGGTTACGGGCCTTCTCGAAGAGATCGGGACGGGCCATGGGATGTAGGGTGCCACGCCGTGCCCTCCGTCGGAGTCCGGCCGGTCGACTCGCGCAGCGATCTGCGCGCCTTCATCGACCTCCCGTATCGCCTGCACGCGAACTCCGAGCAGTGGGTGCCGCCGCTGAAGATCGAGCGCCGACTGTTTCTCGACAAGCGCTTCAACGCCTACTTCTCGCACGCCGACGCCGCGCTCTTTCTCGCCCGCCGCGAGGGCCGGGTGGTGGGGCGTATCAGCGCCCAGATCGACCACGCCTTCAACGAGTATCAGGGCAACGACTGGGGCCAGTTCGGCTTCCTCGAGGCCGAGTCCGACCAAGACGTCTTCGACGCCCT
>JACCUE010000286.1 GCA_013812005.1 Thermoleophilaceae bacterium | reverse complement strand
CGAGGCCGCCGACATGGACCGCGATCCGCGTGACCGCGCGATCTTCGGCGGGGACCTGAACGTCTACCCGCGTCCCGACGATCCCTTCTCGCCGGGGGACCCCCGCTTTCCCAGCGACCAGCTCGGCGCGCTCTACGACGAGGCAGGGCTGACGAACCTCTTCGACGTGCTCGTCGAGGAGGTCCCGGCCGCCGCCTACACCTACGTGTTCCAGGGCCAGGCGCAGACGCTCGACCAGCAGTTCGTCTCCCCGTGGCTCGAGCGCGAGCTGCGCGAGGCGCGCGTCGCGCATGTCAACGCCGACTGGCCGAAGGACTTCCCCGGCGATGGCCCCCGGGGTGCGAGCGACCACGACCCCCTGGTCGCCACCTACGGCTTCTCGCCGGGCGGCGGGCCGACGCGCTGAGGACGCCGAGCGGGGGTCGCTCAGCCGGCGGCTCCCCGCCTCTCGCGTTATCCCGGGGACTCCATCCCGGTCACCACACCGCGCACCAGGTCGACCACCTCGCGCGGCGCCTTCTCGGGCGAGCCGGAGTCGAAGGGGGGCTGAGGGTCGTACTCGATGGCCAGCTGGATCGCCTGGGCCACCACCGGCCCGGCGATCAGCTCCGCCAGCCGCAGGGCCATGTCGATGCCTGCCGACACGCCGGCCGCGGTGATCACCTTGCCGCGCTCGACCACCCGCTCGGAGGTGGGCTGCGCGCCGAGCGCCCGCAGCTCGTCCATCTCCATCCAGTGGGTGGTGGCGTCCACGCCGTCGAGGATCCCGGCGGCGCCGAGCACCAGCGAGCCGGTGCACACCGACGTCGTGTAGCGCGAGCTCTCGTGCACCGAGCGCACCCAGGCCAGCATCCGCTCGTCGACCAGCAGGTCGCGCGTGCCGGGGCCACCGGGGACCACCAGCAGCTCGGGCTGCGGCGAGTCCTCCCAGCGGCCCTCGGCCACCATCGTGAGCATCCCGTTGTCGCTGCGCACCGGCCCCTCCTCGGCGGCCAGGAAGCGCACGCGAGCGTCCGGCAGGGCCGAGAGCACCTGGTAGGGGCCCACGGCGTCGAGGGCGGTGAAGCGGTCGAACAGCGGGATGGCGATCTCCATGGCGTCTCCTCCGGTCGGCGTAGGAATGCAGCACAAGGGTAGGAGAGGCGCCGTGCCCGAGGAAACGATGGACGTCGAGGCCCAGATCGACGCCCTGAACACGGCGCTGCGCCTTCAGCACCGCTCGGCCCTGCAGTACACGCTGACCGCGGGCAGCATGTTCGGCTTCGAGTACCAGAGCCTGGCCGGCTCCCTTGGCGCATTCGCCGTCGCCGAGATCGAGGATGCCCGGCGCCTGGTCGAGAAGATCGCTGCGCTGGGCGGCGAGCCCACGGACGAGATCGCGCCCCCACGGTTCGTCAAGGACCCGCACGAGGCGGTGGCGTGGCTGATCGAATCGGAGGCCGAGATCCTCCAGAAGCTCCAGGACGCGATCGAGCCCACCGGCCGCGAGGCCGCCTCGGAGGCGGTCGAGCACCGGCTCGAGCACATGATCATGCGCAAGCAGGAGCAGGTCGACGTGCTGCTGCGCGCCGTCAAGACGTAGCGGCCAGCGGCATGCGTTCGCGTCCAGGATAAGTATGATGAAAGTATGGGGGCGGAGCGCGTCACGGTCACAGTTCCGGCCGAGCTGCTGCGCGCCGCCCGGGAGGAGGTCCAGGCGGGGCGCCGCCCGTCGGTCAGCGCAGTCGTCACGAGCGCGCTGGCCGAGCACCTGCGTCGCCAGCGCATGGAGCAGGTCCTCGACGAAATCGACGCAGAGCATGGCCCGCCCAGCGCTGAGGCCACCGAATGGGCCAAGCGCGCACTCGCCGAGGACTGACTCTCGACGCCGGCGCCCTGATCGCCCTCGATCGAGGTGTGGAGCGCGTGGTCGCGCTCGTCCGTGGCGCGCTCAACGACGGACGGCGCATCACCATCCCCGCCGGCGCCCTGGCCCAAGCGTGGCGTGGAGGGCCCCAACAAGCGCGGCTTGCAGCCTTCGCGGGCGCCGCGACGATCGACCCGCTCGACGAGCAGGCGGCCAAGGCCGCCGGTGTCCTCTGCGGACGGCGGGGAACGGCAGACGTCGTAGATGCCTCCGTCGTCATCTCCGCGCGCTCCCGCGGCGACTTCGTCGCCACCTCTGACCCTGACGACCTCCTGTCGCTGGACCCGCTACTGCGCGTGCGACACATCTAGGCTAGGTCGCCGAGAGCCGGGCAAGCTCCACCATCCTGCCCAGAGGTCGTAGAGCGACACCTAGGCAGGATTGCTGTCCCAAGTTCTCCCCCACGGCGGCCACCGGCGACGGCGCGCCTAACCTAAGGAGGTCGTGGCCCTCCCCGCCCGGAACATCCGCAACTTCTCGATCATCGCGCACATCGACCACGGCAAGTCGACGCTGGCCGATCGCATCCTCGAGGCCACCGGCGCCGTGGACTCCCGCGAGCACCGGCCGCAGATGCTCGACTCGATGGATCTCGAGCGCGAGCGGGGGATCACGATCAAGGCACAGGCCGTTCGCGTGGAGTACGAGGCCTCCGACGGGGAGACCTACCGGCTGCACCTGATCGACACGCCGGGCCACGTGGACTTCACCTA
>JACCUE010000278.1 GCA_013812005.1 Thermoleophilaceae bacterium | reverse complement strand
TGCGGCCACACCGTCTGGAACCGGCTGGACTTCGCGACCGCCCGGCAGAACGGCGGCACCCCGCGCCTGCGGGCCCGCGAGGAGTGGACGGTCGCCGAGAACACCCACCTGCCCCTCGTCGGCGAAGAGACCTTCTCGGCCGCCCAGGACCGCCTGGCATCCCGCAAGCGGGGTCCGGGCGAGCGCAGCCGGTCGACCTACCTGTTCGCCGGTCGCGTGCGCTGCTGCGCCGGACATCAGCCTCTCTCAATGCACGGCAAGTCCCGCAAGGGACACCACTACTACGCCTGCTCCTACGCCTCAAGCTACGGCGACCAAGCCGCCCTGGACACCCACGCCGGCCAGAAGTGGATCTACCTGCGTGAGGACTACCTGCTGAAGCTCGTCGAGCGCTTCCTCGCGCAACGTATCTTCGGCCCCATGCGGATCGACCGCCTCAGCAAGCAGCTGCGCGACCATCGCCGGAGCGCGGAGACCAACGGCAAGTCCGCTGCGACGAAGATCCGCCAGCAGCTCGCCGACACCGACCGGCGTCTTGGTCCGCGTCAAGCAATCTGCTCAGCCTGGCGCGTTGGCGTGGTGGCGGACGGCTCGGCGAGGAACGTCTCGAGGGGGCGCGCCCAGGCGAGGTGTTCGTGGGGGCGGATCGTGTTGTAGAGGTCGCGGTGGGCGGCGGCGCGCAGCGTGAGGTCGAGCCCGTCGGCGGGCAGGTCGCGGTAGAGGTCTTCGTACTTCAAGACGCGGTTGAAGCACTCGACGACGCCGTTGGTGTGCGGCTGCTTGTTGCGCGTGCGGACGTGCGTGAGCTCGGGCCGGGAGGCGATGTAGCGCTCGAAGGCGGCGGCCTTGTAGCAGGAGCCGTTGTCGGTGACGACGATCACCGGCGTGATCTCGCCGGTGTCGGGGTCGGTGCAGTCCTCCAGCAGGCTGCAGCCCAGCAGCGCCGCGACGGTGGCGCGGGCGTCTTGGAGGGCGGCGACGGCGTCCTGCCAGCGCGCCGTGGCGGTGACCGGGCAGGCGATCGAGAGCTTGGTGACGTAGTCGCAGACCGGGCTGATCTGCCACGTGCCGCCGCCGCTGGTCTCAAGTTCGGTGAAGTCGGTCTGCCATACGCGGTTGCGCCGAGTCGGCGGCTCCAGGAACGCCTCGCGGCGCGCGCCGGCCAGGCGCCGGCTCTGGCGCTGATGGCCGGCCGGCAGCGTCAGCTCGGCGTCCCTGAGCGCGCGCAGGACCGTCGATTCAGGGGCGTGATGGCCGTCAGCGCGCATCAACGCGGCGATCTTGCGATGCCCCCACTGCGGGAACTCCAGCGCGTAGGCCCGGGCCGCCGGCGCCAGCACGACACGGGCCGGCTGCGGCCAGACCCCGGCCAGCGGCTCTGCCCGAGCCCGGGCCCGCCTCGCGTAGTAGGTGCGCCTGGGCAGCTCGACGATCTCGCAGAACCGCGTGACGGCGATCTGGCCGCGGAGCGTTTCGAGCTCAGCGAAAGCTCATCGCTGCTGGACCACCGCGCCTGACCGCGCGCAGCTCGACGTGGGCCTCGCCGAGCGCGCTGGTCAGCTCGTCGACCTGCGCCTCCAGGGCGGCCTCGCGGCCGGTCGGGCCGCGCTTGACGCCGGCCTCCAGGCCGCCGCGGCCGGCATCGAGGAACTGCTGCTTCCAGTTGCCGATCGACGTCTCAGAGATCCCGTGCCGGCGCGCGGCCTCCGCGGTCGAGACCTCGCCGGAGAGGACCGACAAGACGATCTTCAACTTCACATCGACCGGGTGCTTCGACGGGCGCGCCACAGGCTCTGCTCCAAGCGATCAGGGGGGTGTTCCCAGCGACGGTCACGCGCGGCTGGAGCTGACGACGCTCGCTCGCCTACGGCTCGCTCACCTCGACAGCTCCAGCCGCTCCATCTCACCGCAACGGGTCAAGAAACGACTGTGCAACAGAGTCTGACGCGGACCAGACGGGTATCCGCGCAAGCCCCTCCGGACCGTTCCCGGGGGCTGACGGCAGGGCCAGCC
>JACCUE010000273.1 GCA_013812005.1 Thermoleophilaceae bacterium | reverse complement strand
TCGACCGCGGCCGGTCGGCGATCGTCCTCGTGCCCGAGATCGCCCTCACGCCGCAGACCGCGAGCCGTTTCATCGAGCGCTTCGGCGACTCGGTGGCCGTGCTGCACTCGCGCCTCTCGGCCCGCGAGCGCTACGACGAGTGGACCCGGCTGCGAAGCGGCGAGGCGCGGGTCTGCGTGGGCCCCCGTTCCGCGGTCTTCGCACCTCTCGCCGAGCTTGGGCTGATCGTTGTCGACGAGGAGCACGACGCCTCCTACAAGCAGGAGGGCGATCCCCGCTACGACGCGCGCCACGTGGCCGAGAGGCGGGCAGAGGCATGCGGGGCGGTGCTGCTGGCCGGCAGCGCCACCCCTCGTCCCGAGAGCGTGCTGCGCTACGAACGGGTCGAGCTGCGCGAGCGGGTCGACTCTCGCGCGTTGCCACCGGTCGAGCTGGTGGGCATGGCCGGCGTGTCAGGACCGCTGCACGAGCACACTCGCGACGCTCTCGACGAGGTCCGCCGTCGCGGTGAGAAGGCGATCGTGCTGCTCAATCGTCGCGGCTGGTCGAACTACCTCTCCTGCGCGGAATGCGGCCGGGCCTGGGACTGCCCCAACTGCGACGTGACCCTTGTCCTTCACCGCGCGGCCGGCAGGATGTCGTGCCATCACTGCGGCCACGCCGAGCCCGTGCCGCGCTCGTGCCCCGACTGCGGCTCGGTGTCGGTCTCGCGGCGCGGCCTGGGGACCGAGCAGCTGGGGGCCGAGCTGGAGCGCCTCGTCGATCCACTGGCAGTGTTTCGCCTCGATGCGGACACCGCGGCCGGGGGCGGGACCGCGCGCACGCTCGAGCGTTTCGACGCCGCCGCGGCCGGGGTGCTCGTGGGGACCCAGATGGTGGCCAAGGGCCACGACTTCCCCGATGTGACGCTCGGGGTGGTGCTCGACGCCGACGCCACCCTGCGCTTCCCCGACTTCCGGGCCGAGGAGCGCACCTTCGCACTGGTGGCCCAGCTGGCCGGTCGCAGCGGACGCGGCTCTCGGGGCGGGAAGGTGGTGGTTCAGGCCCTCGATCCCGAGGCCCGAGCTCTCCGCCACGCCGCCCGGCATGACTCCGAAGGCTTCGTTCGGGGCGAGCTCGAGCGCCGGGCAGCACTCGGCTACCCGCCGCACGGCAACCTGATCCGGGTCGTGTGCTCCTCGAGGGCTGCCCGGGAAGGAGCGCACGAGCCGGGCCCGGAGACGGCCGCGGCGGAGGCCGTGCGCCGCCTGATCGACGCGCCCGGTGTGGCCGTGCTCGGCCCCGCGCCCCTCTTCCGGCTCAAGGGCAAGGACCGGGCGCAGCTCGTGGTCAAGGCGGCAGACCGCTCGGCCGGCATCGCAGCCGTGCGCTCGGCGGTGGAGTCGGTCTCCTCTTCGGCCGAGCACCGTGACGCGTCGTACGCCGTGGACGTGGACCCGCAGTAGGACGACATCGAAGGGGGACGTCCCCCCTTTGCAACCCCCCTCTCTCAGACGGCGGGGTCTATGCGGTTGCGAAACGGCTCGGCCGGCTCGACCGTCGCTCCTTCGGCCCGCGCCGCGTCGGCCAGCCAGTGGTCGGAGGTGACCACCCGCACGAGCATCGGGTTGGCATCCGCCTTCACCCGCCGGACTATCTCGTCGTCCGCCGAGTTGGCGCGGGCGCGAGGTGCGTGGGCCACGACGATCACCGACGAGGTGATGGCCGGATGTGGCTTGCGCTCGAACACCACCGTCACGTCGTCGGTCTCCCCCGAGGCCCAGCGCTCGAGTAAGTCCACCAGGCGGACCATCGCGGCATGACGGTCCTTCCACCAGCCGTCGGGCCGGCTGCCGATCACGTTCATGCCGTCGACGATCCAGTGCATGGCGACCAGGGTAGGAGGCTCGGCGGGGGGCCGGCCGGCCGCGGCCCTTGTCCCCACGGCAGGACCGCACCGGCGCGCGTACAATCCGCACCATGTCCGACGAGACCGACCGCGAGCTCGAGCGGCGCGACGAGGAGGTCGAGAGCACCGAGCCCGCCGTCGATCCCGAGGTCGAAGCCAGGCGGCTGGCCGCCATGTCCTTCATCCGCCGCCTCGGCGATCCGGTGCTCAAGAGTCGCGCCACTGCGGTCGACCGCTTCGACGGCGCACTCAAGAGCCAAGTGGCGCGGATGGCCGGGATCATGGGAGACGCGATCGGCCTGGGCCTGGCCGCTCCGCAGCTGGGCATCTCCCAGCGCCTGCTGGTCTACCGGGTGGGATTCGACGCGCCGCTGACCGCGCTGGTCAACCCCGAGATCGAGTGGTCGGGCGAGGGCGACGAGACGATGGAGGAGGGCTGCCTCTCCATTCCCGGCGTGACCGTCGACGTCGAGCGGCCCGT
>JACCUE010000231.1 GCA_013812005.1 Thermoleophilaceae bacterium | reverse complement strand
TGCGCCTGGTTGGCCTGTCCACCAAGCTCCACAACTTTCCCGACGAGCTGTCGGGCGGCGAGCAGCAGCGCGTGTCGATCGCGCGCGCCTTCGTGAACCACCCGCCGCTGCTGCTGGCCGACGAGCCCACCGGCAACCTCGATCCGGAGACGTCGATCGGGATCATGCAGCTGATCTACCGGATCAACCGCACGGGCACCACCGTCATCGTGGCGACCCACGACAAGGAGATGGTGGACAAGATGCGCCGGCGCGTGATCGAGTTGCGCGAGGGCCGCATCGTGCGCGACGAGCTCTCCGGGCTCTACCGCCCGGACGAGTCCACCACCGAGTTCGCCGTGCGCCTGCGCGGCGAGCTGGGCGTCGGCCCTGAAGGCCACCCCAACTAGCGGCATGCGCTTCGGGTTCTTCCTCAAGGAGGCCATCCGCGGCCTCTCGCGAAACTCGGCGCCGGCTCTGGCCGCGTTGCTCACCGTGATGCTCACCGCGCTGGTGCTCGGCGTGTTCATCCCGATCGTCCAGGCCACCACCGGCACGGCCAACGAGGTGCGCGACCGCGTGGTGGTCAACGTCTACGTCGAGGACGGCTCAACCGAGGCCGAACGTGCCGAGCTGCGTGCCGCGATCACGCGCACCAACAACGTGAAGTCCGTCGACTTCATCTCCAAGGACGAGGGGCTCGCCACAGCGCGTGAGAAGAACCCGGGTGCCTTCGATGAGGGCGCCGAGCTGCTGGGCAAGAACCCCCTGCCCGATACCTTCCGCGTGGTGCCCGAGGATCCCGGCAAGGTCTCGGGAATCATCGACCGGCTGGCGCCCAAGGACGCCGACGGGGTGCGCGTGCCCTCGCTGGCGGCGATCGACGAGGTACGCAACAAGGAGGAGGACACCGCCAAGATCCTCTCGGCAACCAGCCTCGTAAAGATCCTCACCGCCGGCCTGGCGGCGCTGCTGATCTTCGCCTCGGTAGCTCTCGTGGCCAACACCACCCGCCTCTCGATCTTCGCCCGTCGCCGCGAGGTCGAGGTGATGAAGCTCGTGGGCGCCACCAACTGGTTCATCCGCTGGCCGTTCGTGATCGAGGGCGTTTTCGTGGGCTTCATGGGTGGCGTGCTGGCCGTGCTCCTGCTCACGATCGCCAAGGAGACGTTCGTCGACCCGCTCGAGGACCGCTTCGCCCTCCTGGCCGCGCCTGAGACGATCGACTTCGGGCTGCTGATCGCGGTCCTGCTGCTGGCCTGCGTCGCGGTTTCCTCCGCGGGCAGCGCGCTCACGCTGCGCCGCTTCCTGCGCGTCTAGATAGGGTCCGGCTGCGCTCCTCCCTAGGGGCGCCCACTACCCTTCTCGCGGGCCGCGCTGCGGCCCGTTTTCATGACCTCACTCTCCAAGTCAGTGATCGCCGTCGTCTGCGGCCTGCTCCTGTTCGTGGGCGGCATCTGGCTGGGCGGCCACCCCGAGCAGCTGCCCGACCCGGCTCGCAACGCGCTGGTCGACGACGACCGCGCTCTGCGGGCCGAGATCGTCGATTCGATCAAGGACAACTTCTATAGGGAGACCGACGAGGCCGACATCCGGGAGAGCTCGCTGAAGGGAATAGTCGAGGGGCTGGGCGACCAGTTCTCCAACTACCTCACCCCCGAGGAGGCCGAGCAGTTCGAGCAGGCCGTGCAGGGTGAGTTCGAGGGCGTGGGCATGAACGTCGAGGAGGACCGCCGCGGCCTGCTCGTGATCCGCGTGTTCGAAGGCTCGCCTGCGGCGGAAGGCGATATCAAGCAGGGCGACTTCGTCACCGCGGTCGACGGCGAGTCGATCGCCGGGTTGTCGAGCGACGTGGCCACGGCGCGCATCAAGGGTGAGGCGGGCACGAAGGTAAAGCTGGAGGTGGTGGATCCCGACGAGGGCACCCCGCGCACGGTCGAGCTGACCAGGGCCAAGATCGAGGTGCCGGTGGCCGAGGGCCGGATCCGTCAGGTCGGCGGCAGGGAGTACGGAGTGGTGGCTCTCACGACCTTCAGCCGCGGCGCTCACGGCAAGGTGCGCCAGGAGGTGGATCGCCTGCTCGAGGACGGCGCCGAGGGAATCGTGCTCGACCTGCGCGGCAACGGCGGCGGCCTGCTCGACGAGGCCGTGCTGGTGTCGTCGCAGTTCATCGAGGACGGATTGATCACATTCACCAAGGGCCGCACCCGCCCGAGGCGTGAGTTCGAGGCCGAGGGGGAGGCGATCGACGGCGACGTCCCCGTGGTCGTCCTGGTCGACCGCGGCAGCGCGTCCGCGTCCGAGATCGTGACGGGCGCCCTGCGGGACTCGGAGCGCGCCACCGTCGTGGGCACGCGCACGTTCGGGAAGGGCGTCTTCCAAGAGCTCGAGACGCTGTCCAACGGCGGGGTGCTCGACATCACCGTCGGTGAGTACTTCCTGCCCAGCGGCGAGAACATCGGCAAGAAGGGCATCGTCCCCTCGGTCAAGGCGAAGGACGACCCGGAGACCGACCGCGACGAGGCTCTGCCGAAGGCGCTGCGCACCCTGGCCGAGAAGGCCGCAGCCACGTGAGCGTCCGGGCGCAGCGGCGCCCGGCGCGGTTCGCGACGTCCCCGATGGTCGGCGTCCTGCGCAAGCAGGGGCGCTTTCTGGCCGCCGAGCCGCTGTTCGGTCCCGGCCCGGAGAAGGTCGCCCTCGACGATCGCCACGGCTCGGCGGGTGACCTCGTGCTCGTGGGGGCGGGCAAGCGCGGCGCGCGAATCCTGAGGACGCTCGGCAAGCCGTGGGTGGCCCGCGACGTGCTCGAGGGGCTGATGCTCGACCGCGGCCTGCGGCGCAGCTTCCCGCGCAAGGCCGAGGCCGAGGCCGCGGAGTCAGAGGGGCGGTGCGACGAGTCCTCGCGCGTGGACCTGCGCGACCTGGCCACCTTCACCATCGACCCCGACGACGCCAAGGACTTCGACGACGCCATCTCGGCCGAGCGCCACGACGGGTTCGTGCGCCTGTGGGTGCACATCGCCGACGTGTCGGCCTTTGTGCGCCCGGGCGGAGCGGTCGACGGTGAGGCCGAGCGCCGGGCGACCAGCGTCTACGTTCCGGGCGCGGTGGAGCCGATGCTGCCCGAGGCGCTGTCGAACCGTGCCTGCTCGCTGCGGCCGGGGGAGGACAAGCTCGCCGTGACCGTGGAGATCGACATCGCCGACACCGACGTGCGCCGGGTGAGCTTCCACCGCTCGCTGATCCGCTCCGACGCTCGCCTCACCTACGGGCAGGTGGACGAGGTCTTCGCGGGGCGCGCCCGCGCGGAGGATCCATGGGGAGGACCGCTCGAGGCCGCCCGCGGGGTGAGCCGCGCCCTGCGCGAGCGCCGCGAGCAGCGCGGCTCGCTGGAGGTCAACTCCCTCGAGCCCTCCTTCGAGTTCGACGAGGACGGCCACGTGACCGGCGTGAGCTACGAGGAGGCGACGGAGTCGCACACCCTGATCGAGGAGCTGATGATCCTGGCCAACGAGCAGGTGGCCGGCCACCTGGCCGCCCGCCGGCTGCCGAGCCTCTACCGGGTGCATGAGCGGCCCGACCCCCAGTCGGTGGAGTTCATGGTCGCCCAGCTGGCCTCGCTCGACATCCCCACGCCCGCGGTGCCGAGGCAGATGAGCCCTCAGCAGGCGGCCGACGTGGCCGCCGAGGCCTCGCGGATGGCCGCCGCCTTCGTGCGCTCGACCGGTCGCGGGCGCTTCTCCTTCGGCTCGCTGGTGCTGCGCTCGCTCAAGCAGGCCTACTACACGCCGCGCAACCTCGGCCACGCGGGCCTGGCGAGCGCGCACTACACCCATTTCACCTCGCCCATCCGGCGCTACCCCGACCTTGTGGTGCACAGGGCCCTGCTCAGCTCGCTCTCACTTGACGCCACCGCGCCCAAGGTGGGGGAGCTCGAGGACGCCGGCATCGAAGCCGGCGCGCGCGAGCGCGAGGCGATGAAGATCGAGCGCTCGGCCGACGACGTCTGCCTGGCCTTCCTGCTGGAGCGATTCCTGGCGGAGGCAGGCGGGGAGGAGCCTCCCGCTATCGAGGGCGAGATCGTGGGCCTGGTCGGCAAGGGCGCCTTCGTGCGCTTCGGCGAGCAGGGCTTCGAGGGCTTCCTGGGAGCGCGGCGTCTGCGCGACTGGTATGAGCTCAACGAGGAGGGCACGGCCCTGATCGGCGAGGGCTCCGGCCGGGCCCTGCGCATCGGTGACCCGATCATTGTGGCCGTCGAACGGGTGGACGCCCCGCGCGGGCGGGTTGACCTCGTGCCTGCTGCCTAGAGCACGGTCGGCCCGGCACTAGAGTCCGAGGGATGGCCAAGAAGGGCAAGCGCAAGGCGGAGGCCGGCGACGTGGCCAGCAACCGCCAGGCCGCCTACCGCTACAACCTGCTCGACAGGTGGGAGTGCGGTATCCAGCTGCAGGGCTCGGAGGTCAAGGCCATCCGCGACGGCGGCGTGCAGCTCAAGGACGGCTACGCGGCGCTCGAGGACGGCGAGCTGTGGCTGCACAACGTGCACATCGCGCCCTACCAGCCCGCGGCGCGGGAGGGCCATGAGCCGGAACGCACCCGCAAGCTGCTGCTGCACCGCAAGGAGATCGAGCGCCTGACGGGATCGATCGCCGAGCGCGGCCTGACGCTCGTGCCCACCCGGCTGTACTTCAAGGGCTCACGGGCCAAGGTCGAGATCGCGCTGGCGCGCGGCAAGGACCATTTCGACAAGCGCCGCTACCTGAAGGACAAGGACCAGCGGCGCGAGATCGACCGAGCGCTCGCCGACCGCGCCCGCGGGTGACCCGGTCGAATGACGCTCTGGACTGCGGTCGCCACGGGCGGTAGGTTGGCGCCTCGGCGGTATCACGATCACAAAGGGGATCAAGGGCATGATGTCGAGGGCGTGACGGTCCAGTCGGTGTTCAACACGATCGGGGCGATCCTGGGCTGTAGGCCGCTGCCGAAGAACATCAGCTTCCCGGAGTTCTTCAGCACCGGCCAGAAGGCCAACCGCAGCTTCAAGCCGGCGAAGACCGCCAACCGGGTCGGCTTCGTCCTCAACTGGGCCCAGCCTTCGAACAGGTTCCGCATCAGCGGGCTGACGGCGGTCGGCAAGAACGGCAGGAAGCTGGCGACGCTGAGCGGGAAGGGCAAGCCCGGCAAGCTGCGGATCAAGCGGCGCTCGAGCGAGACGTTCACCTCGCTCAAGGTGAAAAAGCCGAGGGGCACCCGCAGGTTCAAGATCCAGGTCAACGCCAAGAAGCTGTCCAGCAGCGACCGGCCGCTGCTGCAGGCGAGCAACATCGGGGGCTAGAGCCTCAGAAGGGCCCGTCGCCCGGCCGACGACCTATACGTCGCCGAAGTCGCGCTCGAGGAAGGTGGCGTCCATGCCCACGGCCAGAAGCACGGCCAGACCGATATACACGCCCGCCACCCTGAACCGCGGCGCACGCGAGACCCGGTGGTACTCCTGGGCCGCCGGATCCTTGCGCGCCTTCCAGCGGCGGTAGGTCTCGAAGCCGCCGAGAAGGAGGATCAGGATCATGATCGGGTTGGGAGCGACGAAGGTGACCGCGATCAGCAGCCCGTAGCCCACCAGCCACATGGCGGGCGAGAGGGCCGCCATCGCGCGGCCGCCGTCGAGCGGCAGCACCGGGAGCAGGTTGAACAGGTTGAGGAAGAAGCCGACGAAGGCCAGCGCCTGGAACAGCTCGTTGCCCGTGAGCGCGTAGATCCCCAAGGGGACGAGCGCGCCGAGGGAGCCCAGGACCGGGCCGGCCAGGCCGACGCGCGCCTCCGCAGCGGCGTCCTTGGGCATTTCCTTCATCGCCACCAGTGCCCCTACGAAGGGAATGAACATCGGCGCGCTGGCCTTGATCCCCTCGCGGCGCAGCTGGAACACGTGCCCCATCTCGTGGACCAACAGCAAGACGACGAAGCCCACCGCGAACCTCCAGCCCCATATCAGCGTGTAGGCGCCGATCGACACGAGCATGGAGGCGCTGGTGGCGAGGATCTTCAGCTTCGGCAGCAGCAGAAGGAGCCCCTTGAGCTGGGCTGCGAACTTGAACAGCAGTAGGCCGGCGGCCACGATCAGGCCCCCTGCCCGCTTCCAGACGGGAGGCTTGCCGGCCGGCTCGGGCGCGTAGGTGGGCGGGTAGTAGCCGGCGGGGGACTGGGGATCGGTGACCGGCACGCGGGAAGATTCCATGCCCGGTGAATTGTGGCAGGGGCGCTAGCCGTGCATGGCGGCCCGGAGGCGGCCGCGCGCGTAGTCGGCGATGAACTGGGTGACCTGGGTGATCGCGAACACGAACACCAGGTCGAAGAACAGCTCGAGCGGGGTCACCGCCTGCTCGGCCGCGGCCTCGGCGTGACCCTCCTCGTGAGCCTCGGCGGCC
>JACCUE010000225.1 GCA_013812005.1 Thermoleophilaceae bacterium | reverse complement strand
GTGATCGCGGCTCCTAGCCCGCAGACGGCATAACCCTCGCGCCCGGGCTGCTCGATGCAGAGGAAGCGGTCGTCGGAGCGGCGGGCGCCGAGCACGACGGCCGAGAGGTCGATGGACGCCGGGATCGGGACGCACACCGAGGCCACCGCATCCCCTCCGGCGCGGCGGGCGATCCGCTGCGCGCTCTGCACCCGCGTGCCGAGCAGCTGCCGAGCCGCGTCGCCGAGAGCAAGCGGGTCGCGGTCGGATGTGGGCGAGAGGGTCACGGGCAGGCCCTTCAGAGGCCAGAGCCGCAGCGCACGGTCAGGTCGCGGTCCGGCCCCGCGACACCGCGATCTCGCCTGTCCGCACCATCTCGATCAGCCCGAAGGGCCGGACCATCTGCTCGAAGGCCTCGATCTTGTCATCGGGCCCCGTGACCTCGACCGTGACCGAGCGCTTGGACACGTCGACGATCCGGCCGCGGAAGATCTCGGCGTACTCCATTATCTGCCCGCGGCTGTCGCCGTCGGCGGAGACCTTGAAGAGCGCGAGTTCGCGGGCCACGGCCTCGTTGGGCTCGAGGTCCCGGATCTTGATCACGTTGATCAGCTTGTGCATCTGCTTGGTCACCTGGTCGATCGGATGTGAAGCCCCGTCGACCGTCAGCGTGATCCGCGAGATCTGGTCGTCGTCGGTCGGGCCCACCGCCAGGGAGTCGATGTTGAACCCCCGCCGCGCGAACAGCCCCGAGATCCGGGCCAGCACGCCGGGCTTGTTCTCCACAAGCAGGGAGAGGATGTGCTTGCGTCCGGTGCGAAACCCGCTGGACGCCTGCAGGTCGTCGAGGTTCAGCACCTCCTTGGTTCCCGGCTCTCCCATGCCTCAGCCCACCATGTCCCGCGCGGCCTGACCCGCGGGGATCATCGGGTAGCAGTTCTCCTCGGGCGTGACCCGCACGTCGCACACCACGGGGCCTTCGGCCTCGAGCACCTTCTTCATCACGGCGGGCAGCTCGGCCTTGTCGTCCACCCTCACGCCGGTGGCGCCGAAGGCCTCGGCCAGCTTGACCCAGTCGGGGCTGGAGCCCATGTCGACCGCGCTGTAGCGCCCGTCCCAGAACAGCTCCTGCCACTGGCGGACCATGCCGAGGTAGCCGTTGTTCATGATGAACACCTTGACCGCGATGCTCTCGGTCACACAGGTGGCGAGCTCTTGGACGTTCATGATGATCGAGCCGTCGCCGGCCACGCACACCACCTGCTCGTCGGGCATGGCGACCTTCGCGCCCATCGCGCTGGGCAGGCCGAAGCCCATCGTGCCGAGCCCGCCGGAGTTGATCCACTTGCGGGGGGCGTCGAAGTGGAAGTACTGCGCGGCCCACATCTGGTGCTGGCCCACATCCGAGGTCACGATCGCGTCGCCGCCGGTTGCCTCATACAGCGCCTCGATCATGTACTGGGGCTTGATCTCCGAGCCCTCGGAGTCCTCGTAGCCGAGCGGGTGCTTCTCCTGCCACCCCCGGACGCGCTCCCACCAGCCGTCGAGACGGGCGGAGTCGGTATCCAGCGCGCGGTACTCGGCACAGAGCTTGGGCAAGATCTGCTTGGCGTCGCCCACGATCGGGATGTGGGCGGGCACGTTCTTCGAGATCTCTGCCGGGTCGACGTCGATGTGGATGAACTTGGCCCGCGGCGCGAACTCCGACAGCTTGCCCGTGATCCGGTCGTCGAACCGGGCTCCGACGCAGCAGATAAGGTCCGCCTCGTCCATCGCGTAGTTGGCGCTGCGGGTGCCGTGCATGCCGAGCATGCCGAGCCACTGGTCGTGAGGCGCGGGGAAGGCCCCGAGCCCCATCAGCGTGCAGGTGACGGGGAACCTGTCGGACATGGCCAGCTCGACCAGCTCCGCCGACGCGTTGGCGTTGACGACTCCCCCGCCCGCGTAGATCACCGGTCGGCGGGCGTTGGCCAGGGCCTTCGCGGCCAGCCGGATCTGCTTGGTGTTGCCCTCCTTGGTGGGCTGATAGCCCGGAAGGTGCACGGAGTCGACCGGCTCGTAGGGGATCTCCGCCCGCGAGAGGTCCTGGGGGATGTCCACCAGCACGGGCCCCGGGCGGCCGGTGCGGGCGATGTGAAACGCCTCATGGATCGCCTCGGGAATCTCCAGGGGATCCTGGATCATGATCGAATGCTTGACGATCGGCATCGTTATGCCGGTCACGTCGGCCTCCTGGAAGCCATCGGTGCCAAGCAGGTCGGTACGCACCTGGCCGGTGATGAACACCGTGGGCACCGAGTCCATCATCGCGTCGGCGATCGCCGTGACCAGGTTGGTCGCACCGGGGCCAGACGTGGCGAGGGCGACCCCGACCTGGCCCGAGGCCTTGGCGTAGCCCTCGGCGGCGTGGCCGGCGCCCTGTTCGTGACGGCACTGCACGTGGCGCAGGCCGGCGTCGTACAGGGCGTCGTAGGTGGGCAGGTTGGCGCCTCCCGGAATCCCGAATACGTGCTTGACGCCCTCGGCCTTGAGGCACTCCATCACCGCGTCGACTGCTCGCATTCGTATCCTTTCCGGGATCTTCCGGCTGTAATGAGTCCGGTGCGGTGGTGGTCCGCCCGGCCGAGGGATGGATCCTACCAGCGGCTTTTCAGCCCCCCGACGCTTGCGGGGAGCCCTGCAGCGGCTCAAGATCCCCCCGTGGCTCGACGTAGTCGAGGTCGCGACCGCAGCGGGTGCACACCTGAACGTGGATCGCCACCACGTTGCCGCACTCATCGCACGCGCGCACATCGACGTCTCGTTCGTTGCGCGTGACCAGCGCCGCGAGGGTGCCGAAGAAGGGCAGGCAGAAGCCGATCAGAAACCACAGGGCAAACGAGGACCCCTTGATCTTGGCCACGGCCCCGGCCGACAGCCCGAAGAAGAAGAGGATCACGAGCAGCTCCACGGCCGCCTACCTCCTCAGAGGACCCTCAGCGCCCACACGATGGCGATCACGGCGAGCGCGATCACCGCGAACCAGGCCACCGTGGTCACGAAGCCGAGCACGATCTTGAACAGCACGTACGCGGCGGCCACGAGCACGCCGACGGCCAGTGCCTTGCGGCCGGTCTGGGTGACGAGCTCGCCCATGTTCAGAAGCGTAGCTCCCACGCCGCACCGCGCCTAGAGGAGGTGTGGAGGCCGGGTGGGCATGTAGCGGTCGAGGCCCGGCAGCGGAATGCTGCACATCACCCAGCTGGGCCACCAGACACGGAACCCGAGGCCGCGTAGGCGCCGCAACAGCCACCAGCTGTCGGTGGCGCAGAACACCGACAGGCTGTCGGGCTCGCGCGTCTTGGCCACCCGGTCGAGGGCCTGGAGGACCACCGGCACCAGATCCTGGGGGGTCGCTCCGACGGCGGGACCGATCTCGCCGCCGGCGCCGATCCAGCACAGCGCCGTCGCACTCTCGGCGCCGGGATCCATGGTGGCGAGGCAGGTACGGGTACGGCCGAAGAACTCATGCAGGCGCGGCCGGCGGTGACCGATCGCGGGCGGCTCGAGGCGCTTCCACTCCCGCACCGCCCGGTCGCTCTCGAGCACGACGACCGCGGGCTCAGCCGTGTCGATCTCACGGGAACGGCGTTCGAGGAAGTCCTCCGGGTGGGCCCGTATGTGCCAGTGGCCCGTGATGGGCATCACGCCGAAGTCCGAGTACAGCGTGAGGTCGGCCGAGGCGCCCGCCGCCACCACGACCCGGCCGAGGTCCGGGGTGGGGTCGCCCGGCCACAGCCGTTCGAGCAACGCCCGGCCGATGCCCTGGCGGTGGTGGGCGGGAAGCACCATCAGCTCGGTGAGCTCCTCCATCTCGCCGAAGCGGGCCACGCGCCCGTAGCCGATCGGCTCGCCTGCGCGCTCGCAGAGCCAGAAGCCGCTGCCAGGCTGAGCCGCGGTGAACTCGAGCAGATGGCGCCGCCGCTGCCATTCCTCCTCGATCTGGGTCTCGGAAGGGGGCGGGGTGTCGAGTACCCCGGACCGGAGCGCGGTGTCGTGCACAGCCAATTCGGACACGGTGAAGACGGCACGCAAGTCGCCCGGGCCGCCCTCGCGGAAGGTGAGCTCCGGCATCGGAACCTGTTCTGCGGCGGAGGCCATCCGGCGGCCGAGGCTACTCCCTGCGATCTGCGATCTGCGATCAGTCGGTCCGGGCCGCGGCGCGGGCCGCGTCGAGCGCCGGGCGCATGGCCTTTGGGAGCCTGCGCCGGACCCGCCACCGGGCGCCGCAGAAAGCGTGGTTGGCGACCGTGGCAAAGCCCTGCTCGTCGGTGCGCAGCGCCAGCAGGAGGTGGGCGATGCGGTCGGACGGCGGCAGTGCCCGGTCGGTGGTGCGAACGCAGAAGCAGTGCGCCCGCCGGCCTCCGGGTCCGAGGAGCAGGGCTCCCGCCTCGCCGACCAGCCACACACCCATCCCGCTGCGCTGCATCGCCAGGCCCGTCCGGCGGTGGCACTCGCGCGACTCATGCCCGAGCAGATCACCGAGCAGACCCTGGGCCACCGGCTCGCTGCGCTCGTTGCGGGGTCCCTTGGGCCTCAGCACGCTGGCGCCGCGGAACGCGTACAGCTCGGGGATGATCCAGGCGTGGGCCAGGCTGGCCAGGGCGACGGGAAAGGACAGCGGCTCCAGGAGCATGAGCCCGATCGCCGCCGCCAGGAACGGGACGGTGTAGGCGACCGTCCAGCACCCCCAGATCCGCGCGTAGCGGCTCAGATAACGCTCGTCGGTGGGCCGCCGCCACGAGACGGCCCCCAGCTCGGCGAGTGCCTCGCCCGCCACGGGGTAGCTATCCGCCGGCGATCGGGCGCCGCATGATCACGAGCTCCGCGTCACGGGGCAGCTCGCGCAGCTGCCGGGCCTGACCTTCGCCCTGGTCGAGCACCGCGATACAGCCCTCGTGGAGGGCGGTGCGGAACTCCCGCACGGCGGCGTCGAAGCCGGCCTGGTCTGACTGGGTCCACTCGGCGAGCGTGGAGTGACCGCTCGCGTCCATCTTGATCAGCCTGGACATATCGTTCCTTGCCTCGGGGAGCCTGTCGCTGGATGGTACGCGCGGTGTGTGTGAGCGGATGCACATCCGAAGCCAAAAGGATCGTGGAGCCTTTGCCTCTGTGGGGCAGGCAAACGCTCCACGATCTCGGCTACAGGCGCTCGCGGATCAGGCGCTGCACCTCCCCGCCGTCGGCACGGCCCTTGGTCTCTCGCATCACGGCGCCCATCACCGCGCCGATCGCCTTGTCGTTGCCGGCGCGGATCTTCTCCACGGCGTCTGCGTTGTCAGTCATCGCCTGATCCACGATGCCAGCCAGCTCGTCGCTGTCCGCGGCGCCCAGGCTCTTCTCGTTCACGATCTCGGCTGGATGTCCGCCGTCGGCCACCAGGATGGCGAGCACCTCCTTGGCCGCCGAGCCGGCCACCGTCCCCTCGCCCACCATCTTCACCAGCGCGGCCAGCGCCTGCGGCTCCACCTTCGTGTCCGCCGGGTCTGCGTCGCCGATGTTGGCCACCAGCTCGCCCACCACCCAGTTCGCGATCGCCTCGGGGTCGGCCTCGCTGTCGGCGGCAAGCGCCTCCTCGAGGAAGTCGCCCAGATCGGACCGAAACGCCAGCCGGCGGGCGGTGTCCGGCGCCAGCCCCATGTCGCGCTCGAGCCGCTCGGCCCGCTCGGCCGGGAGCTCGGGCAGCGCCGAGCGGGCGCGCTCGAGCATCTCCTCGGTGGGCGCGACCGGCACCAGGTCCGGCTCGGGGAAGTAGCGGTAGTCGTGGGCCTCCTCCTTGGAGCGCAGCGGGCTCAGGGCGCCGGTGCGGGGATCGAAGTGCAACGTCTCCTGGCTCACCGTTCCGCCCTCGCGCAGCAGCTCCTCCTGACGCGCGATCTCGGCGTTCACGCCGCGCTCGAGGAAGCGGAACGAGTTCATGTTCTTGAGCTCGGTCTTCGTGCCCAGCGTGGTCTCGCCGACCGGGCGGATCGAGACGTTGGCGTCGCAGCGCAGCGAGCCCTCGTCCATGTTCACATCGGAGACCCCGAGCTGGCGCAGCGTCACCCGCAGCAGGCGCAGCCACTCCGCCGCCTGGGCTGCCGAGCGCACGTCGGGCTCGGTCACGATCTCCACCAGCGGCGTCCCGCCGCGGTTGAAGTCCACGGCGCTGGCCTCGGCCCCGTGGATGCGGCCCGACGCGCCTGCGTGCACCAGCTTGGCGGCGTCCTCCTCGAGGTGCACACGATGGATACGGATGTCGCCAAGGCGCCCATCTCGGGCCAGTGGAATGTCGTACTGGGAGATCTGGTAGCCCTTTGGCAGGTCGGGATAGAAGTAGTTCTTGCGGTGGAAGATCGAGCGCGGCGCGGGGTCGCAGCCCAGCGCCATCCCGATCATCAGCCCGAAGTGCACCGCCTGGGCGTTGGTAACCGGGAGGGTGCCGGGCAGCCCCAGGCACACCGGGCAGGTACGCGTGTTGGGCTCCTCGCCGAAGGACAGCTCACAGCCGCAGAACATCTTCGTGCGGGTGGACAGCTGCACGTGGATCTCGAGGCCGATGACGGGCTCGTAGGCGCGCTCCGCGAGTGCGTCACCCACGCGCCCGGCTCCCATCGAACCCGATCGCCTGCTCGAGCGCATGTGCCGCCTCGAGGATCCGGTTCTCGCTGAACGCCGGCCCGGCCAGCTGGATACCCACAGGCAGATCCTCTGAGAGGCCGCCCGGGATGGAGATCGCCGGGATGCCCGCGAGCGGCATCGGCACGGTGCAGAAGTCCGAGAGGTACATCGCGAGCGGGTCGTCGGTGCGCTCGCCCAGACCGAAGGCGACCGTGGGCGAGGTGGGCGTCACGATCAGGTCGACCTGCTCGAACGCGGAGCGGAAGTCCTCGGTGATCTTGGTGCGCACGCGCTGGGCGCGGCCGTAGTAGGCGTCGTAGTAGCCCGAGGAGAGGGCGTAGGTGCCGAGCATGATGCGCCGCTTGACCTCGTCGCCGAAGCCCTGCTCGCGCGTGTCCTCGTACATGGACGCCAGGTCGCCGGCCGCGGCGCGCAGGCCGTAGCGCACCCCGTCGAAGCGGGCCAGGTTGGCGCTGGCCTCCGCCGGCGCGATCACGTAGTAGGCGGAGATCGCCTGATCGGAGTGCGGCAGCGAGACCTCCTCGAGCGTGCCGCCCAGGTCCTCGATGCGGCGCAGGCTCTGCTCGAACACGTCGGCCACCCCGGGATCCACGCCCCCTTGGGTCAGCTCGGGCGGGACGCCGAAGCGCAGGCCGTCGAGGCGCTCCGCCGTGGGCAGACGCACCTCCTCGGGCAGGCCGGTAGAGGTCGAGTCGAGCGGGTCGCGTCCCACCATGTGGCCGAACAGCAGGGCGCAGTCGGTCACGTCGCGGGCGAGCGGCCCGGCCTGGTCCAGCGAGGAGGCGAACGCGATCATCCCGTAGCGCGAGACCGCCCCATAGGTGGGCTTGAGCCCGACGATCCCGCACAGCGCGGCCGGCTGACGGATGGAGCCGCCGGTGTCGGTCCCGATCGCCCATGGGGCGAGGCCCGCGGCCACCGCGGCGGCCGAGCCCCCGCTGGAGCCGCCCGGCACCCGGCCCTCGTCCCACGGGTTCTTGACCGGCCCGAAGCCGGAGTTCTCGTTCGACGAGCCCATGGCGAACTCGTCCATGTTGGTCTTGCCGAGCATCGGCGCGCCCGCTTCCGCCAGCCGGCGGACGGCCGTGGCTGTATAGGG
>JACCUE010000048.1 GCA_013812005.1 Thermoleophilaceae bacterium | reverse complement strand
CCGGAGCCGACACCGCGATCCCCAGCTTCTCGTCGCGCACCATCGTCTACAAGGGAATGCTCTCCGCGCCCCAGCTGTCGGGCTTCTACACCGACCTGGCCGACTCCCGGCTGGCGAGCGTCCTGGCGATCGTCCACTCACGGTTCTCGACCAACACGTTTCCGAGCTGGGCGCTGGCCCACCCCTTCCACATGAGCGCCCACAACGGCGAGTTCAACACTCTGTTGGGCAACGAGAGCTGGATGCGCGCGCGTGAGGCGCGGCTGGCGGCCGGACCGCTCGGCGAGGACGTGCTGCGCGTGCTTCCCGCCATTCCCGAGGGCAGCTCCGACTCGGCCGCCTTCGATTCCGTGCTCGAGCTGCTGGTGATGGGCGGGCGCTCGCTGCCTCACGCGGCCATGCTGATGACGCCCGAAGCCGAGGGCCGCCCCGACCTGCCTGCAGAGCTGCATGACTTCTACGACTACGGCTCGATGCTGATGGAGCCGTGGGACGGTCCGGCGTCGCTCACCTTCACCGACGGCCGCATCCTCGGCGCCACGCTCGACCGCAACGGCCTGCGCCCCGGGCGCTGGGTGATCACCGATGACGGCTGGTTCGCGCTGGCCTCCGAGGCGGGCGCCTTCCACGTGCCCGCCGAGCGGGTGGCACGGGTGGGCCGGCTGCTGCCCGGCCGGCTGCTGGTGGTCGAGCCGGGCTCGGGCAAGGTGCTGATCGAGCGCGAGGCCGAGCTCGAGGTGGCCCGGTCGCGGCCATACGGCGCGTGGTTCTCCGAGCACTCGCTTCGCCTCGACGATCTGCCGGAGGCCCCGCCCCCATCCGCCGACCCCGTGCCGCTTCAAGACCGCCAGCTGGCCTTCGGCTGGTCGCAGGAGGACCTGCGCGTGCTGCTGGCCCCGATGGCCGTCGATGCCCGCGAGCCCACGGGCTCCATGGGCAACGACGCCTCCCCGGCCCTGCTGTCCGATCGCCAGCCGCCGCTGTTCTCCTACTTCAAGCAGCTCTTCGCCCAGGTGACCAACCCGCCCATCGATCCCGTGCGCGAGCAGGTGGTGATGAGCCTGTCCACCCGGCTGGGGCCCGAGGGCGACCTGCTGGAGGAGACCCCGGAGCAGGCGCGGCGCCTGGTGCTCGACCAGCCCGTGCTGCGCGACGGCGAGCTGGCCCGGCTGCGGGCGGTGGAGAACGGCCCCCTTCTCTCGCAGACCCTGGACGCCACCTGGCCGGTGGTCGAAGGGCCGGCGGGTCTGCGGCAGGCGCTGGAGCGCCTCTGCGCCGAGGCCGACAGCGCACTGG
Organism: Thermoleophilaceae bacterium; assembly: GCA_013812005.1. Classification (GTDB taxonomy): domain Bacteria; phylum Actinomycetota; class Thermoleophilia; order Solirubrobacterales; family Thermoleophilaceae; genus JAAYBF01. The sequence continues at coordinate 3,788 of JACCUE010000048.1, read as the reverse complement.
CGGACGGGGCGGGCATCCTGATCCTGAGCGACCGCGCCGTGGGGCCCGGCCGGGCAGGCGTGCCCTCGCTGCTCGCGCTGTCGTGCGTACACCACCACCTCGTGCGCACGGGCGCGCGCACGCGAGCGAGCCTCGTGGTCGAGTCCGGCGAGCCGCGCGAGGTTCACCACGTGGCGGTGCTGATCGGCTACGGGGCGGGGGCGGTGAACCCCTACCTCATGCTCGAGTCCCTCGCCCATCTGGAGGGCCGCGCCGAGCCAGAGGGCGAGGACCCGATCGCCGACGCCGAGGGCCGCGTGATCGCCGCGCTCGGCAAGGGCCTGCTCAAGGTGATCTCGAAGATGGGCATCTGCACGGTGCGTTCCTACTGCGGCGCCCAGGTGTTCGAGGCGGTAGGACTGGCTCCCGACCTGATCGACCGCCATTTCACGGGCACGCGGTCGAGCATCGGGGGCATCGGGCTCGACGAGCTGGCCTCCGAGGCGCTGGCCCGCCACGGTCGCGCCTGGCCCCACGCGCACGGGGCGCCGCTGCCCGCCCACGTCGAGCAGGACCTCCTTCCGGCGGCCCACTCCGAGCTGCTGCCCCAGGGCGGCGTCTACTCCTGGCGCCGCGACGGCGAGCGGCACATGTGGGACCCGGAGACGGTGGCCGGCCTGCAGGCCGTGGCGCGGGGCGGTGGCGTCGAGGCCTACACCGAGTTCAGCCGGCGAGTCGACGAGGAGAACGCCTCGCACGGTCTGCTGCGCGGCCTGATGCGCCTGCGCACCGCCGACGAGCCGATCCCGCTCGAAGAGGTGGAGCCCGCGACCGAGATCGTGAAGCGCTTCGTGACCGGTGGCATGAGCCTTGGCTCGCTCTCCCCCGAGTCGCACGAGACCCTCGCCGTGGCGATGAACCGGCTCGGCGGCCGGTCGAACACCGGCGAGGGGGGCGAGGACCGGCGCCGCTTCGAGCCCGACCCCAACGGCGACCTGCGCCGCTCGGCCATCAAGCAGGTGGCCTCGGGGCGCTTCGGCGTGACGATCGACTACCTGGTGAACGCCGACCAGCTGCAGATCAAGATCTCCCAGGGCTCCAAGCCCGGCGAGGGCGGCCAGCTGCCCGGACACAAGATCACCGACGAGATCGCCCGGCTGCGCCTCTCCATGCCCGGCGTGGAGCTGATCTCGCCGCCGCCCCACCATGACATCTACTCGATCGAGGACCTCAAGCAGCTGATCTACGACCTGCGCTGCGCAAACCCGCGGGCCTCGGTGTCGGTCAAGCTCGCCGCCGAGATGGGCGTGGGCACCGTGGCGGCCGGTGTGTCGAAGGCCAATGCCGACCACATCGTGATCGCGGGCCACGACGGGGGCACCGGCGCGTCGCCGCTCTCCTCGATCCAGTCGGCCGGGGTTCCGTGGGAGATCGGCCTGGCCGAGACCCAGCACACGCTGGTGCGCAACGATCTGCGCTCCCGGGTGGCGCTGCAGGCCGATGGGCAGATGCGCACCGGCCGCGACGTGGTGATCGCCGCGCTGCTCGGCGCCGATGAGATGGGCTTCGGCACCGCACCCCTGATCGCCACCGGCTGCGTGATGATGCGCGTCTGCCACCTCAACACCTGTCCGGTGGGCATCGCCACCCAGGACCCCGAGCTGCGGCGGCGGTTCGCCGGGCGCCCGGAGCACGTGGTCAACTACCTCGTTGAGGTGGCCGAGGAGACGCGCCGGATCATGGCCACGCTCCGTGTGCGGCGCTTCGAGGACATGGTCGGCCACTCCGAGCTGCTCGAGGCCGACCCGGCGATCGACCACTGGAAGGCGCGCGGGGTCGACCTCACCGCGCTGCTGGCTCCGCCGCAAGGCCCCCCCATGGCACGCCGGCAGGCGGAGCCGCAGGTGCCGGTGCTCGACGACTCGCTCGACCATCTGGCGCTGATCCCGGGCGCCAGCCGGTCGATCGACCGCGGCGACAAGGTGCGCCTCAAGCTGGCCGTGGAGAACGTGCACCGGGCGGTGGGAGGCATGCTGTCCGGCGAGATCGTGCGCCGGCACGGCCCGGAGGGGCTGCCGGAGGGCACGGTGGAGGTGGCTCTGCGCGGCTCCGCCGGGCAGAGCCTTGGTGCATGGCTCGCCCCCGGCGTGACGCTGACCGTGCACGGCGCGGTGAACGACTACGTGGGCAAGGGGCTCTCCGGCGGCATCGTGGCCGTGCGCCCGCCCGACGACGCGCACTTCCCGGCAGGCGAGAACGTGATCGCCGGCAACGTCGCCCTCTATGGCGCCACCTCGGGCCGCGTGTTCCTGGCCGGGCTGGCGGGCGAGCGCTTCGCCGTGCGCAACTCGGGTGCGCTGGCCGTCGTGGAGGGCGTGGGCGATCACGGCTGCGAGTACATGACCGGCGGTCGCATCGCCGTGCTCGGCGCCACGGGGATCAACTTCGCCGCGGGCATGAGCGGCGGCATCGCCTGGGTGCTCGACCCCGACGGCTCGTTCGAGGGCCGCTGCAACACCGAGCTTGTCGATCTGGAGCAGGTGGGTGAGGAGGAGTCGCTGGAGCTGCACGACCTCGTGGCCGAGCACCTCGCCCGGACCGGCTCCGCACTGGCCTCGGAGCTGCTCGACGACTGGGATACGTGGTGCCCACGCTTTACGCAGGTGATGCCGCGCGAGTACCGCCGCGCACTGCATCTCACACAGAGGGCACCCGCGATGAAGGTCACGGCCTGATGGCAAACCCGCGTGGATTCCTGGAGGTGCGGCGGGTCCCGGCGCCCGAGCGTGACCCGCGCGAGCGCGTGCGCGACAGCCGCGAGATCTTCGGCACCCTGACCGAGCCCGAGCTGCTCGGCCAGGCCGGCCGCTGCATGGACTGCGGCGTGCCCTTCTGCAACAACGGCTGCCCGCTCGGCAACCTGATCCCCGACTGGAACGACCTGGTGCGCCGCGGCAAGTGGCGAGAGGCCATCGACCAGCTGCACGCCACCAACAACTTCCCCGAGTTCACCGGACTGATCTGCCCCGCTCCGTGCGAGTCGGCCTGCGTGCTCGACATCGCCGACGACCCGGTGATGATCAAGCAGATCGAGTACGCCATCGTGCACCGTGCCTTCGAGGAGGGCTGGATCGTGCCCCGGCCGCCCGAGCACCGCACCGGTCTGACGGTTGCGGTGATCGGCTCAGGGCCCGCCGGAATGGCCGCGGCGGCCGAGCTGAACCAGGTGGGCCACACCGTCACCGTGTACGAGCGCGACGAGGCGCCCGGCGGGCTGATGCGCTTCGGGGTGCCGGACGCGAAGCTGGAGAAGTGGATGATCGACCGCCGGATCGCGCTGCTCGAGGCCGAGGGGATCGACTTTGCCTGTGGCGTCGACGTGGGCGTTGACGCCGGGGCGGAGGAGATCGCCGAGCGCCACGACGCCGTGGTGGTGGCCGTCGGCTCGCGCGTCGAGCGCCCGCTGGAGATCCCCGGCGCCGACCTCGACGGCGTGCACTACGCGATGGACTACCTCTACCAGCGCAACCGCGCCGTGGCCCGTGAAGCGCAAGGGGGAGGAGCGCAGCCGGAACGTGAGGGGAGGAGCGCAGCCGGAACGTCAGGGGAGGAGCGCAGCCGGAACGTCAGGGGAGGAGCGCAGCCGGAACGTCGTTCCGGCGAGCACCGCACCGGGAGGCTCTCCGGCGAGCACCGCACCGGAGGCTCTCCGGACCAAGACCCTCAGTCGATCGGGATGTCCTCGACCCGCGGCTCGCGCGGCTTGTGCTCGAGGCGGTCGAGGTACCAGTCGATCAGCGAGCGCAGCG
>JACCUE010000137.1 GCA_013812005.1 Thermoleophilaceae bacterium | reverse complement strand
CGCGGCCTGGTTCGCGCCCACCTCCACCACCTGCTGGAAGGTCGGCCGGTTCTGCCACCGCTGCAGCGGTTGGGTCACGGCCCCGACGGCGGTGTACTCGATGGCGTCGAAGCACACCTGGTCGTCGAGCGCCGCGTTGTCGGCCTCGTCGCACTGCGGGTCCTGATAGACCGAGCTCCGGGGCTCTGCCATGGCCTCCTTCAACGTGCTGCGAAGCACCCCTTCGCAGGCGGCCCGGTCTCCGCCGCCGCAGTAGCGGCGCGAGAAGCCCCCGGCCACGCCGTCGCCGAGCACCGCGCGCAGATCCTTCTCCACGTAGGAGTACCAGCCGGCGAGGTAGGCCGAGCCCTGCCGCGTGTGCGGCGGGTTGTCGATGCCGATCATGTCCGTCAGGCGGTCGTACAGCGGCTGGCCGAGCGCCGGCGTGAACTGCTGCTCCACCAGGCGCGGCCACCACGCGTCCATGAGCTTGATCGCCTCGCTGTGCTCGTAGACGCCGTCGCCGTTCTCGTCACGCCGGTGCGCGCCGGTGCGCTGCCAGGCCTCGAGCTTGGCCAGCGCGTCGCGCACCTCAGGGTCGCCGTCGGAGGCCAGCGCCCTGGTCAGGAAGGGCAGCACCTTCCTGCCCCGCAGGTCGACCGTGGCGGCGTCCTCCATCGCGTCCACCAGCTCCGCCGGTGTCACCTTCTCCGCGCCCGCGATGCGCGCGTTGATGCCGTCGTCCAGCGGCTCCGAGCGGTGCACCGATCCGTAGGAGAAGTTGTCGTCGGCCGCCCGGTAGCCGGGCGCCTGCTTGTTGTTCCAGCTGGTGAAGAAGGGCTTGTCGATCTCCTGGGGATGCTCGTCGAAGGGCGTGTAGGCGGACACGAAGGAGTCCGGGTTCCAGCCCTCCCATTCGTACTTGCAGCGGTCGGTGGCGCCCGTCGGGCAGGCGCGGACGGGGAAGTCGGGATCGCTGCCTGCCGGGCGCACCGGGTTGTTGCCCGAGTTGAAGTAAGCGGTGTCGCTGTCGTTCACGTAGAACCAGTTGAAGGTGAAGCCGATCCGGGCGGCTGCCTGCTGGAACTCCAGGGGCGTGTCCATCCGGTCGGGCGTGTTGAAGTCGAGGAACCCGATCGCCGAGTCCGCCTCGTGCAGGTAGGTGCTGCGCAGCTGCACGTACACCACCGGCGTGCCGCCGATCCGGGCCCGGGCGATCTCCAGGCCCAGCTTGGTCCTCTTGGTCAGGAGAGTCTCGCTGCCCGGCGGGGTCTGATCCCCGGCGTTGGGAAGCCACCGGTTGGTGCGCCGCAGCTCCTCGAAGGGCTCGCACCTGCCGCGGTAGCGGTAGCCGCCGGCGTCGAGGCCGACCTGGGCGGAGGGGTCGGCCGGGTCGCACAGGTCGAGCGCGAAGGTGTCGATGATGTCCTGGCCGGCGGAGGTCGCGCTCCAGGCGTAGTCGGGCCCGCGCCCCAGCTGCACGTAGAGGTTCACGCCCGGGAAGGAGGCGCCGCGCGCGGCGATCGCCGGCTTGCCGTCCACCGCCGGCGCGTGGATGTCGAGCTCCATCAGGATCTGGGGCGAGAAGTAGCCGGTCTGGGGGCCGAAGACCGCGACGGGCCGGCCCGACTCCGACTCGGAGCCGGACACGACCAGGGCGTTGGAGGCGCTGCCCTCCAGGTCCGAGAGGCCGTCGAGCAGCCCGCCGGGCAGGCCGGGCGGGGCGCCCGCGGTCACCACCTCGCTGGGGTCGACGCTGCCGGCGTCGGGCAGGCCGGCGCTGTCGGTGGCCGGGCTGTCGGGTGGGACGCGGTAGGGAAACGGCGTGTCGGTGGTCACGGGCGCCTCGGGATCCTCCGCGCGGCGGAAGTCGTCGAACACCTTGCTGCCGTCCGCCCCGAACCTGTCGACGGCGGCCTGCAGCACCTGGGACGCGTCCAGCTCGGCTCCCCCGCCCTTGCCGAAGATGCCGCCGACCAGCGACGCGGTGGCGATCACGTCGGTGGGTGTGAACAGCTCCGGCTTGATCTCGGGCTCCCCGTTGGGAGTGATCGCCGCGTAGGCGCCCGGGAGCTTCTGCAACGGCGTCGCGCCGTTCTTCGAGCCGGGGGTGGAGCTCGAGCTGATGCCCCTGGCGATGCACTCGGGATTGACCGGCATCGCCTCGCAGATGTACTTGTTGATCCCCGCGACGTAGTTGCCCACGTCCTCCTGCACCTGGCGTCCCGCCTGGCCGTAGAGGTCGTCCAGCTGGTCGACCTGCCGCTGGAGGTCCGCCTCGGTGTAGGGGGCCACGCGCCACTGCTCGCGGTCCATGTCCCGGTTGGCCTCCGAGCCGCCGACGAAGGAGGACAGCTCCGCCCGCCCGACGTGGCGCAGCGCGTCCATCAGGAACAGGCGGTCCTCGGCGCCGATGTAGCCGGCGCCGAACATTGCTCCGTCGCGGCTCGAGCCGTAGATGTGCGGAACGCCGAAGCCGCGGTCGCGCTGGATCGTCACGTCGCCGCGCGGGCTGTAGGTGTGCTCGACCTCTCCATCCTCGACACCGAAGGTGGCGTCCTTGAAGAAGCCCTCGAGGCGGGCAGGATCGAGTGTGGGGCTCGCGGAGATCAGGTCGGTGTAGATCTCGATCTTCTCCCAATCATTAAAAAAAAACAAATCCGCCGCGAGGAAGGCGGCTACCTGCGCGGCGTCGGCGTGGCCGTCCTGCCCGGGCGGGAGGACGTTGCGAAAGCCGCCGGCGTCGCCCGTGCCGAACGGCTGCGGCTCCGGTGCCGCCCCCGCCCCGGAGCAGAGGACGAGCGAGAGCCCGACCGCCGCCGTTGTGAGAACCCCGCGCATGGTGCCGGTCCGCCTCTCCCCGCGTTCGCTGCAGCGACCTGCCTGTGGGGTTCCGGCGACCCTACCAGCGAGCCCCGGGCCCACGCGCCGGATAGGCCACGGGCTCGAGCGCATGCCCCGAAGGGCGTGCGGCCGACGCCCGCGCCGCGCGCCCGACTTCTCCTGATGGCTGGTTGGGCGCCGCCGTTACGGGTAGTCGCCTCCCATGCGGGCAGCCATCCTCAACGCCGTAGGAGCCACCCCCGAGGTCGGAGACTTCGAGGCGCCGGCTCCCCGGGACGGACAGGTCACGATCGACGTCGGCGTGGCCGGCGTGAACCCGGTCGACCTGGCGATGGCTTCGGGCGCGATGGGCTCGCCGCAGATTCCGTCGGTGGTCGGGCGCGAGGGTGTCGGCACGCTGCCCGACGGCCGCCGCGTCTACTTCAGCTCACCGATCGCTCCACAGGGTTCGTGGGCCGAGCAGAGCCTCGTGGATCCCGACCGGGTCCTCCCCGTGCCCGACGGGCTCGAGGACGATCTGGCCGTCTGCGTGGGGATCGCCGGCCTGGCCGCCTGGCTGCCGCTCGCCCACCACGCCCGGCTGGAGAAGGGCGAGAGCGTGCTCGTGCTCGGTGGGACCGGGGTGGTCGGCCAGATCGCCGTGCAGGCCGCGAAGCTCCTCGGGGCCGGCCGCGTCGTGGCCGCCGGCCGCGACCCCTCGGCCCTTCAGCGAGCGACGCAGCTGGGCGCCGACGCCACCGTCGTGCTCGGCGGCGGCGACGACAGCCAGGCGCTCTCCTCCGAGGCGGGCGAGGGCTTCGACGTGGTGATCGACCCCATCTACGGCCCGCCCTTCGTGGCCGCGCTCGGCGCCACCGCCTCCGGCGCCCGGCTCGTGAGCATCGGCGTGGGTGCAGGCGCCACAGCCGAGATCTCCTTGGGATCGCTGATGGGCCGCAGCCACATCGGCCACGCCAATCATCTCGTTGCGCCCCATGTGCAGGCTGACGCCTACGCCACGCTCACCGAGCACGCCCGGGCGGGCCGGATCGATGTCGAGATCCGGCGCTTTACGCTCGACGAGGCGCCGTCGGCCTGGCAGGCCCAGGCTGACGGGCCCCATCAGAAGCTCGTGATCGCTCCCTAGGCGCTGGGCGTCCCGACTGGGCCGCGCGCTTTCCGGGGCGTGAGCACCACCCGCTCCAGCAGCCACTCGTCGTCCATCTCCCCGGTCACGTAGTTGCGCCCGGCCGCCTGCGCCACGCCGATCCGGCGAAAGCCCGCCTTCTCGTAGCAGCGCAGGGCAACCACGTTCTCCACCGCGGTCCCGATCGTCACTCGGTGGTGTCCCAGGTCCTCCACCAGGTGGCGCACGATCACGCGCAGGGTGTCCGTGCCCGCGCCGCGGCCGTGGTCGGCGGGGTCGAGGAAGATGTCGATCTCGGCGTAGCGGTAGTCGGGCTCGGGCTCCTCGTTGTACTGGACCATCCCCGCCACCCGACCGTCGATCAGGACCGTGAAGCGCGCCGCCTCGGGCTCGTCGGTCAGCGGGAAGCCCTCGTCCGGCTGCCCCCACCACCGCGACACCTCGTCGGTGCGGTGGATCGCGAGCAGGGTGTCCGCATCGCCTGCCTCCAGCGGTCGCAGGGTCACCAGCTCCCCGTCGAGCGCCGGCACGGCTACATCGCCAGGGACAGGGGCTCTTCGAGCAGCTTGCGCACCATGGCCAGGAACTCGGCGCCGTCGGCGCCGTAGAGGATCCGGTGGTCGCACACCATCGTCAGGTTCATCAGGTC
>JACCUE010000130.1 GCA_013812005.1 Thermoleophilaceae bacterium | reverse complement strand
CCTCCGCCTTGAGGATCGTCGCCATCTGGTCGCTGGTCCGGCACAGCAGCGTCGTGCGCAGGCCGGCCCGCTCGAGCAGCAGCGCGACGGCGGTGCCGAAGGAGCCCGCGCCCACCACGGCGGCGCGCCGGGGGGCATGTCCGGGGTAGCGGAGCTTGGGCGCGATGGCGGCAAGCTATCGGTCGGGGCGTCCGGCCTCCCCGCTGGAATAGGTGGGCGTGGAGGATCTGGCCGACTACGAACGCCGTTTCCGCCGCGCAGGGCTGCCGCTGCTGATTGAGGACTACTCCGCCACCGGCGACGTCTACACGCGCGCGGCGCCGCTGCTTGCCTTCGTCTTCATCGCCGAGATGCTCGGGGCGGTGGATCTGGAGTGGTCGTTTCTGGAGAACGTCGCCGCCGCGGTGGCCGGGTTGGGAATCCTCGTGGGCGCCTTCGGCCTGCTGAACGTGGCCCGCCGGCGCCCGCTCCTCGCGGTGCCCCAGGAGGTGGGCGTGCCCGAGCTGGTGGGGTTCGTGGCCCTCCCGGCGCTCCTGCCGGCGATCTTCGGTGGTCAGACCACCAGCGCGCTGGTCACCGCGCTCGGCAACCTGTTCCTGCTCGCACTGGTCTACGGCGTGGTCGGCTACGGGCTGCTGTCGATCTTGCGCTGGGTCGGCGGACGGCTGCTCGGTCAGCTCGCAGCGTCGCTGGTGCTGCTGACGCGCGCGCTGCCGCTGCTGCTGATCTTCTCGATGGTGCTGTTCGTGAACACCGAGATGTGGCAGGTGTTCTCCAGCATGCCCGAGGCCTTCCTGGTGGCGGCGGGCCTGCTGTTCGTAGTCCTTGGCGCGCTGTTTCTGGCCTTCCGGCTCCCGCGCGAAGTGGACGAGCTCGAGCGCACCGTCGGCGGTCCGGGGCCTGCGCTGGAGCGCCGCCAGCGGATCAACGTGGGTCTCGTGATGTTCGTCAGCCAGGCGCTGCAGGTGCTCGTGGTGAGCCTCGCCATCGGCGGCTTCTTCGTGGTCTTCGGGGCGCTCGCGGTCGGCCCCGAGGTGCGGGAGTCCTGGCTCGGATCGAGGGGCGACCGTGTGCTGCCCCCGCTGGAGGTGTTCGGCCATTCGGTCGAGATCACCGCCGAGCTGCTGCGGGTATCGGGCGGGATCGCGGCGTTCTCGGGCCTGTACTACGCGATCGCCGTGCTCACCGACTCGACCTACCGCGAGGAGTTCCTGGAGGAGATCACGAGCGAGATGGGCGAGACCTTCAAGGCGCGAGCGGACTACCTGGCGGTGCGGGAGCGGGGGTGAAGCGCAGCGGCTGCGCTCGGCTCAGGTGTTGCGGTAGAGGGGGCCGTCGCCGCCCTCGGGCGTGGTCAGGCGCCCGCCCTTGGCCGTGATCGCTCCGCACTGCACGCAGTTCGTGTAGTTGACGATCACATCGACCTCGCCCTCGGCCGGGGCGTCGTCGGGGATCTCGTAGACGCCCGCGGGGCACATCCACTGCCACGTCTCCGCGATCTCACGCGGCACGTTGGTCTGCACGCGGATGTGGTTCGGGGCGTCGTCGCGGGTTGCGTTGCCGGAGATGAAGACGCTCGAGAGCTTGTCGAAGATGTACTTGCCGTCGGGCTTGGGGTAGGCCTTCTTGGTCTTCCCGATGAACATCGGCTTGGCGTCGTTGCGGTGGATCTTCCATCGCCCGCCCGGGAAGCGGCCCTTCGTGGCGATCATCAGGTTGACCAGTGGGCCGCCTCGTATCAGCCCCATCTGGAATGGCTGGCGCGTGTTGCGCTGCTCGTAGAGGTCTTGGCCGATCACCGACTGCTCGACAGCTTCCTCGTAGTCGGAGAAGTCGCCGGAGTGCTTCTTCAGCGAGGCGTAGATCGACTCGGCGGCCAAGATCCCCGACTTGATCGCGTAGTGCACGCCCTTGAGCGCGGCCAGGTTGACCATGCCGGCCGCATCGCCGGTGAGCACCGCACCCGGCATCGAGAGCTTCGGCATCGCCCAGTAGCCGCCGGCGGGAATGGCCTTCGCGCCCCAGGACACCCGCTCGCCGCCCTCGAGGATCTCGCGCACCATCGGATGCGTCTTGAACTGCTGGAGCAGGTCGTGCGCCGACGTTGTGGCATCGGCGTAGTCGAGGTCGACCACGAAGCCGATGGAGACGAGGTCGTCGCCGGTCTTCTCGTCCTTCATCGGGTAGATCCACGAACCGCCGATATGCCCGTAGGAGGCGGAGATCTTCAGCGGCCAGCCGGCGAGGGTGTGGATCACGCGGTCCAGCGGCTGCGCGACCTTCCAGACCTCCTTCACGCCCAGCTCCCACACCTGCGGCTCGCGGTCCTCCCCCAGGTCGAACTCGCGGATGGCGGCACCGGTCAGGTGGCCCCAGCAGCCCTCGGAGAGGACGGTGGCCTTGGCGGCGATGTCCGTGCCGGGCTCGAAGTTGCCCATCGGCTCGCCGTCCTTGCCGCGACCCTTGTCACCGGAACGCACACCCTTCACCTCGCCATCGGAGACGATCAGCTGCGTCGCCGAGGTCTCCGTGAGCACGTAGGCGCCGGCATCCTCGGCCTGCTGCTGCATGTAGCGGCACATCGCGGCCACCGAGACCACCTCGTTGCCCTTGTTGTGCTGAGGGGGCGGCGGGGGGATCCGGAGCTTGCGCTTCGAGTTGGGGAGGAGGTAGATCGACTCCTTGTCGACCTCGCCGAAGGCGAACCCCTCCTTGCGCCAGTCCTCGCGGGAGAGATCGGGAAACAGCTCCTCCAATGGCCCGGGACGCATCACGGCTCCGGAGAGGTTGTGCGCACCGCAGGTCTTGGCCTTCTCGATGATGGCGACAGGCACCTCTCCGAGCTCTGAGAGCAGCTGCGCGTCATCGGCCAGGAGCTGGAGGAGGCGGTTGGCGCAGGCGAGGCCGGCGGTGCCGCCGCCCACGATGGCGACGCCGACCTCGATCAGCTCTTCCTCGGCGTCGAGGTTACGCTTGACGAACTCCTCGGGCGACTTGACCGGCGGCGGATATGCCGCCGGCGCAACCTTGCCATTGCCGTGGGCCATCGGCCGCTCAGCCGCCCTTCTTCGCCTTCACGGCCTCGGTCAGCTTCGGCAGGATCTTGTTCAGGTCCCCGACGATGCCGAGGTCGGAGAACTCGAATATCGGGGCGTTCGGGTCCTTGTTGATCGCGACGATGTTCTCCGAGGCCTGCATGCCGACCTTGTGCTGAATGGCGCCGGAGATGCCCGCCGCCAGGTACAGCTTGGGCGCGACGGTCTTGCCCGTCTGGCCGATCTGCGCGGCGTAGGGGTACCAGCCGGCGTCGACCACCGCGCGGGTGGCCGCGACGGTGCCGCCCAGCGCGGTCGCGAGCTCCTCGCAGAGCTCGAAACCCTCGGCCTTGCCCAAGCCGCGGCCGCCGGCCACGAGGAGATCGGCGTCCTCGATGTTCACGTCGGCACCGCGCTGCTCGCCGCGCTGGACCATCGTGGCCTTTGTCGAGTGCTCCTCGAGCGTCACGTCGACGTCCACGACCTCGGCCGGGCCCCCGCCGGACTGGGAGATCTCGAATGCGTTGAGCCGGCCGATGATGATGCCGGGCTCGGAGACGTACTCCACGTCGACGATCGCCGAGTCCTGCAGGATCGGCCGGACGGCGACCAGCTTGCCGTCCTGGGCCTTCACCTGAGTGACCTCCATGGTCACGCCTGCGTGCAGGCGGGCGGTCAGGCCGGCGCCGATCTCGAAGCCGAGCAGGCCGCCGCCGAACAGTGCGTAGCCGTAGTCCCCGTCGGCGAAGATCTTGGCCATCACGTCCACGACCGGCGCGCCCAGGCCCTCGGGCGCCCTGGCCCGGTAGACCTTGGCTGCTCCGTAGGAGCCGAGGCCGGCGCACATCTCGTCGGTGAGGTCGTCGCCGCCGACCACCACCACGGCGGCCTCGCCGCCGAGCTCCGCGGCCAGCTTCGCGCCCTCGGAGACCGCTCCGAGCGAGTTCTTGTTGAAGGCGCCCTCGTAGTGAAGGGCGTAGGTGAGGATCCCGCTCATGCCAGCAGCTTCCTTTCGTCGAGCCAGGCAACGATCTTCTCGACCGTCTCGTTGGTGTCCTCGTCCTCGATGATCTCGCCCGCCTGCTTCGCGGGCGGCGGGTTGATCGCCAGGACCGAGGTGCGTGAGCCGCTCTCGCCGACGCGGTCGGCCTCGATGCCGGCGTCGCCGACCGCCTTCGTGTCGAGCTGCTTCTTCTTTGCCCCCATGATCGCCTTCAGCGACGGGTAGCGGGGCTCGTTGATGGCATCGCCGACCGAGATCACGGCGGGAAGTGAGATCTCGACGGTGTCGTACCCGTACTCGGCCTGGCGCTCACAGCGCAGCTTGCCCTCCTCGACGTCCATCTTGATCACCTGGGTGAGCGAGGGCATCTTCAGGTGGTCGGCCACGATGGCACCCATCGTGTAGCACTCGCCGTCGTCGGACTGCTGGCCCAGCAGGACCAGATCCGGGCTCTCCTCGGCCAAGACCTTTGCCAGGGCGTAGCCGGTGGCGCAGCAGTCCGAGCCGGCGAGGGCGTCGTCGGTGAGGTGGATCGAGCGATCCGCACCCAGCGATACGGCCTTGTGCAGCGCGCGGAACGCGCTCTCGGGCCCCATCGTCACGGCCACGACCTCTTCCACCTCGACAACGCCACCCTCCTTCACCTGCATGGCGGCCTCGATGGCGTGGGTATCGAAGGGGTTGAGGTTCTTCTCACCGCTGCGGTCGATGCGCTTGCTGGCGTGGTCGATCCTCTTCTCGACTGCGGCGTCGGGTACCTCTTTCACGAGGACACAGATCTTCAAGGGTTCTCCTTCTGTTGACCGCGGGGCCCGGCCGCGTAGCCACGGCTCAGGTCCGGGGGTGCGCCTCCGCGGCGAACCGGCGGAGATTGTATCGCCATGTTGACTGACGAGTCAGTCGCCTTTGGGGAGGTACGGAGTCAAGCGGCGAGACGCTCACATCCCAGACCGCCCCGAGGACGCGGTTCAGGCCCGAACGGCGCCGCGGATGTAGTCCACGATCTCGGAGACCGCGGAGCCCGGGGTGAAGATCTCGGCCACGCCGAGCTCCTTCAGCTCCGGGATGTCGTCCTGGGGGATCGTCCCGCCGACCACGAGCACCACGTCGTCAGCGCCCTGCTCGGCGAGCTGCCGGGCGATCTTCGGCACCAGCGTCATGTGTGCGCCGGAGAGGATCGAGAGCCCGACAGCGTCGGCGTCCTCCTGCAGCACCGTCTCCACGATCTGCTCCGCGGTCTGGTGCAGCCCGGTGTAGATCACCTCCATGCCGGCGTCGCGCAGGGCACGGGCGATGATCTTGGCGCCGCGGTCGTGGCCGTCGAGCCCCGGCTTGGCCACCACCACGCGGATCTTCTTGCCGGCGTCGCGCAGGGAAGATTCGCTCTCGCGTGCTGTCTCGGCATCGGCTGGCACCGAAGGCGATACTAGCCGTGGCGAGCGGAGCCGACGTTTGTGCAACCATCGCCCGTGGCAGGGGCCCCTGAACATGAACGAGTTCGCATGCTCGCTGGCGGTTGCGCTGGCCCTCACTCTCGGCGGCGAAGCGCCCGTCGCGGGGCACCCGATGGAGACGGTCATGCAAGACGACGCGGAGCTGCTCTATCGCGACCCTGCCGAGGTGCGCCGCAACGTGCGCACGATGGCCGACCTCGGAGTGGACCGCGTGCGCCTGACCGCCAGCTGGTCGGCCCTGGCCCCGGATAGCGACCAGAGGCGCCGCCCCCGGTTCGACGCCACCGACTCCCTGGCCTATCCCGACGACGGCTTCGAGCGTCTGGATCACGCCCTGCGCGAGGTGGAGGCGGCGGGCATGAAGGCGATGATCGACGTCGCGTTCTTCGCCCCGAGCTGGGGCGTGGACCGCCGCCACGCGCGCGACAATCGCCCCGCCTGGCGCCCGTCTCCATCCCAGTTCGCGCTGTTCACCCGTGCCGTGGCCGATCGCTACAGCGGCAGGTTCCGGGACCCGAAGGGCGATCCCGGGGCACACCTGCCCGCCGTGCGGCTGTGGACCACATGGAACGAGCCCAATCACTCCACCTTCCTGCGGCCCCAGTGGGAGCGCGTCGGCGGGCGCCGGCGGCCGGCGGCCCCCCACCACTACCGCCGCATGCACAACGCCGCGTACGATCAGCTCAAGGCCGCC
>JACCUE010000129.1 GCA_013812005.1 Thermoleophilaceae bacterium | reverse complement strand
ACGCGGACCCATCAGCCCGATGCCCCAGCCCAGTGCCGGCCAGACCGGCCAGAAGTAGCCCTCTCCGGTCAGGGCCCAGATAGCGACGAGCAGCGCCATCACCAACAGGTAGGCCCGCAGCCGGCTTCCCCCGCGGTGCGGCGAACGGCGCGACGGTGGCTTCGAGGCGCCGCCGAGCGCGACGGTAATTGCGGCGGAGACCACATAGTCTGCGTCCGATGGGCATGGCCGCCGAGCCGAGACCGGCCTCGCTCCCGCTCCCGGGCGGGCACGAGGGCGCCGCAGTGCACGTGCACCCGCTGCTCGTGGCGCGGATGGAGGGCCCCCCGGCGCACTTCCATCGCGAGGAGGGACGGATGGGAGCCCTGCGCGCGCTCGGGATCGGCGTGCCCCGTGACGACTACCTGGAGGTGCCCGTCGTGGCCTTCTTCGTCGAGCACCCGACCGCGGGCGCGCTGCTGATCGACACCGGCTTCCACGGCTCGGTGCCCATCGAGCCCGCCCAGGCGATGGGCCGCTTCGGCGGCCTGCTCTTCAAGGACGTCGAGATGGAGTCGAACCAGGCCGTGCCCGCCCAGCTGCGCGGCCTCGGCGTCGCGGCGGAGAGCATCAGGACGATCGTGATGACTCACCTCCACTCCGACCACGCCAGCGGGATCTCGCACTTCCCGGAGGCCACCTTCATCATCTCCGAGCGCGAGTGGGCCGCAGCCAGGAAGGCCGGCCAGCTGAGCGGATACATCAAGCGCCAGTACGACCATGCCTTCGACTACCGGCTGGTCGACTTCGACGGGCCCGACGCCACGTCGTTCGCCAGCTTCGGCCGCGCCCTGGACCTGTTCGCCGACGGCAGCGTGATGCTGGTATCCACCCCCGGTCACACCCACGGCCACATGTCCGTGGTGCTGCGCCTGGCCGGCGGCGAAGCGCTGATCGCCGGTGACGCGGCGTACACCATGCGCACCCTGCGCGACTCGCACGTTCCCTACCGGATGGACGACGAGCACCGCTTTCGCCGGTCGCTGCGCGAGATCCAGCTCTACGTCGAGCAGACCCCCGGTGCTGTGATCGTCCCCGGTCACGACATGGCCCACTGGCGCACGCTGGCGCCGGTCTACTGACCCTCCTCCTCCAGCTGGCCGAGCAGCACCCGGGCGTCACCGGCCGCGGTCACGTGGATCGCCGCGGGCTCTCGCACCCATGCGATCAGGTTGAGCGCCTCCAGCCGGTCGAGGGCGAACTGGAAGGCCACCGCCTGACGGTCGCCCGAGTACCGGCGCAGCACGTCGAACGCGAAGCCGGTGGTGTGCAGCGAGTAGCCACCGGTCGCCTCGGGGTTGCCCTTGGCCAGCAGCGCCTGGTAGGCCTCGTCGCGCACGGTACTGGTCACGGTGAGAGGCGCATCGCCACCGCCGGCCTCCCGCGTCAGGCGGGCCATGTACAGCGCCAGCGCGTAGGCCTCCGGCCGGAGCCCGCGGTATAGGTCGCGGCCCACGTCGAGCCGGCCGGCCAGCTCGCCCATCGCCCGGTCGCGGCGCAGTCCGGTGCGGCCCGGCGCCTGGGGGAAGGGGCGCAGCTCGTCGTCTCCGTAAGCGTCCTCGAGATCGTCCGGCGACGCGTAGCGCTCGGTCTCGTCGCCCGGGTGCAACACCTCCTCGGCGGAGTTCTTGGCGGTCTGCAACTCGTCCCGGCGGGCCAGGGCGCCGCGGTCCTCGCGATAGCGCCGCATGATGTCCCGCGCCGCGAGCACGCGCCAGAGGTAGGTCGAGGAGTCGTCGCCGAGCTCGGCCAGGCGCCGCCACGCCGCGCGGTGGCTGGAGGGCGAGCTCTCGAAGTAGAGCCGCGCGTAGCTCGGGCGGTCTGCCTCCCCGAAGTCCTCGATCACGCTCGTGAGGTTGCCCACGCCCATGTGGTAGGAGACGAGCGCCAGATCGTCGCGCCCGAGCTCGCCTTGGGCGAAGTCGAGGTAGCGCGCCGTGCCCTCGAGGGCGAGGCGAGGATCGAAGCGGTGATCGACCCGCCGGCGCAACCGCTCCAGTCGCTTCGCCCTGCCCGGTTCGCCGCGCCCCCGGACACGCTGGATGCGGCGGGTCAGCCTCCGGCTCGCGGCCACGTCGACCCGCATCCCCAGCAGCCCCTGCCCCGTGCCGGCCAGGATCTGCGTCAGTCCCACGGCGCCCTCGAGCTCGGGGTCGGCCACCGCGTCCGGGCGCCCCGCGCTCTCGAGCAGCACGATGGCTTCGATCAGGTCGGCGTCGAGCCTCGCCTCCGATGCCACTCCCTCCACCAGCGGCCGCCAGCGTGCGGTGCGCCGCGCCGAGGCAACGATGCCGCCGGGGCTCTTCTCGTAGAGCACGTGGGCGAGCCCCTGGGCAGCCCGCCGCTCGAAGTCCTGCCGCCGCTTCTCCGAGTACGCGAACGGATCCGCTGCTTCGGCCGGAAGCACCAGCGGAGGGACGTCGGGAACCCCGCCGGCATCACGGAGAGCGAGGAACGCCCCGGCACCGAGAGCGACCACGACGGCGACGAGGGCAACAAGACCGGTACGAGGCACGGCCCGCAGCCTAGGAGGATTGACGGGCCTGGGCGGCCGAGCGCGATCGTGATCGAGGCGGGGAGCCCGCGTGCGAGCCGCGCGCGGCGCAGGCGCCGCTCAGTCGGTCGCCGGCCGAGTGGTGGCCGGCTCGCCGCCGCGGCGCGCAGCCCGGCGCGCCCTCACGGTCGCGGTGCGCCCGTTCTGCCGCAACCCGTGCCACAACCCCTTGATCCGCGTGAAGATCTCCTCGGAGGCGGCCTGCGACTGCGCGCGGTCGGGATCGTCGACGCGCTCGAAGCGGATCGGATCGCCGAACTGCACGGTCACCTTCGGGAACTGCAGTCGCTTCCAGTCGCGTACGCGCTCGGACCCTGCCAACGCTGCGGGCACCACCGGCGCGCCCGACTCCAGCGCAAGCCGGCCGATCCCGGGCTTGGCCTCGCCGAGCTCGCCCGTGCGCGACCGCCCGCCCTCGCAGTACATGACCACGATGCCTCCGCGCGCCAGCACCGCGTGCGCGGTCTTGAACGCCTCGTCGTCGCGTTGCCCGCGGCGCACGGGGAACACACCGCCGTTCTTGTATACGACCTGCATCGGCATCTCGAACAGCTGCGACTTGGCCATGAACTGCACCTTCCGTCGCAGGTAGACGGACACGAAGAAGTGGTCGAGGAAGGAGAAGTGGTTGGGGGCGACGATCGCGGGACCGTCGGCGGGCACCTTGTCCGAATCGATCGCGCGGGTGCGAAAGAAGAACAGCAGGTAGGGAGTGAGCACGAGGCGCACCGCTTCGTACATCCAGTTGGGGCGCTTGGCCCGCGTGCGCTCGTGGAAGTGCGTGAAGTGCTCGGCGGGCCTCGGGTCCTTGTAGACCTGCGGCTTGAGGTTGCCCTTGGGCTTCTCTGACTCCCCCATCTGTGCTGCCTACCCGGCCTGCTGCGGTTCGTTACGCGCCCAGCCGCCCGCCCGTTCGAGGGCGCGGCGCCATTCGCCGAGCAGCCGGTCGCGCTCGGAGCCGTCCATGCGCGGCTCGTACCGAGCGGCCTCGCGCCACATCGCGCGGGTGTCGGACTCCGTCCAGAGCCCGGTGGCCACGCCCGCCAGGTACGCGGCGCCGAGGGCGGTGGTCTCGGACACCTCGGGCACGACCACAGGCACGCCGAGCACATCCGCCTGAAAGCGCATCAGCCAGGAGTTGTGCACCGCTCCCCCGTCGGCCTTCAGCTCGTCCAGCTTCACCCCCGAAGCGGCTTGCATCGCCTCCACCGCGTCGACGGTCTGGTAGGCGATCGACTCGAGCACGGCCCTGGCGAGGTGGGCGCGCCCGGAGCCCCTCGTGAGGCCCACGATCGTGCCCCGCGCGTAGGGATCCCAGTGCGGGGAGCCGAGCCCGGTGAAGGCGGGGACGAGGTATACGCCGTCATTGGAGTCCAGCGAGCGCGCCAGCTCCTCGGTCTGCGCTGCCGTCTCGATGATGCCCAGGCCGTCGCGCAGCCACTGCACCGCGGCGCCGGTCACGAAGATCGCCGCCTCGAGCGCATAGTCCACGCGCGCGCCAATCCCCCAGGCGACGGTGGTCAACAGGCCGTCCTCGGTCCGGGGCCGCTCGCGGCCGGCGTTCTGCAGCACGAAGCTGCCCGTGCCGTAGGTGTTCTTGCCCTGGCCCTGGGCGTGGCAGCCCTGCCCGTAGAGCGCCGCCTGCTGGTCGCCCGCGATGCCCGCCACCGGCACCCGGCCGCCGAACTCCACCGTCATGCCGAAGCCGGCGTCGTTGGCCGCGGGCTCGGGCAAGGAACTCGGATCGATTTCTAGGGGGCCGCAGAGCTCGTCGTGCCAGCCGAGTGCGTCGATGTCGAACAGCAGGGTGCGCGAGGCGTTCGAGAAGTCGGTGGCGTGGTTGCCCGTGAGCTTGAAGACCAGCCACGAGTCGATCGTCCCGAAGGCGGCGCCCGGGCCGACCCCTCCCTCCCGGATGAGCCACTCGATCTTCGTGCCCGAGAAGTAGGGGTCGAGCACGAGCCCCGTGCGCCGTCGCACGATCTCCTCGTGGCCCGACTCGCGCAGCTCGTCGCAGCGGGCGGCGGTCCGCCTGTCCTGCCAGACCAGCGCCCGATGCAGGGGCTCGCCCGTCTTGGGATCCCACGCCACCACGGTCTCGCGCTGGTTTGTGATGCCGATTCCCCTCAGGTCGCGGCCGTGGACTCCGGCGGCATCGAGTGCCTCACGGCCCACCTTCCGCGTCACCTGCCAGATCTCATTCGCGTCGTGCTCCACCCAGCCCGGCCGGGGGAAGTGCTGGCCGAACTCGCTGTAGGAGCGCCCGGCTGGGCGGCCCTCCTCGTCGAAGACGATCGCGGTGGAGCCCGTGGTGCCCTGATCCAGCGCGAGGATCACGAGCCGCCCAGCCTACCGCCACCGCAAGCTCCGCCGGCGCGACGTCAGCGCCCCCCGCACCTTCACCTGCTGATCCCGTCGCCTATCGTGGGTATCGTGGCGCGGCGGCGTACCCCCTCGAACCAGGAGGCAGCTTTGCCCGACGTTGAGGCCCACATCACCGGCACGATCTGGAAGGTCGAGTGCGAGGTCGGCCAGGAGGTCAAGGAGGGCGACACGGTCGTGATCCTCGAGTCGATGAAGATGGAGATGCCGGTGGAGGCGGAGGACGATGGCACCGTCAAGGAGATCCGGTGTAAGGAGGGCCAGGCGGTCAGCGAGGGCGAGACCCTGGTCGTGCTCGAGGGGTGAGCCGGCCGACTGAGCTTGCCTCCGGCAAGCTCATCCGCGATCAGCCCGAGGCGGGGGTCGTCCGGGTGCGAATCGCCAACCCCGCCCGCCGCGGGGCGCTCGACCACGAGATCCTCGACGCCCTGGCTGAGACGGTCCGGTCGCTCGACGCCCGCTGCCTGGTGATCACGGGGACGGAGGGAATGTTCTCGGCGGGCTATGACATCGCCAACCTCGAGGCGGACCCGGACGCCCCCCGACCGACGCCTGCCGGCGCGGGCTCGAAGCAGGTGTTCGAAGAGCGCGCGCAGCGCCTGGTGGCCCACCCCTTCCACCAAGCCATGCAGGCACTGAGCGAGTATCCGTTTCCGGTGATTGGCGCCCTCAACGGCCACGCCATCGGCGGAGGTCTCGAGCTGGCGCTGACCTGCGACATCCGGATCGCCGCGAACACGATCAGGCTGGGGATGCCGCCGGCCAAGCTGGGACTGATCTACTCGCATACCGGCCTGCGCAAGTTCGTCGAGCTGTGCGGGCCGGCCCACGCCGCCGAGCTCTTCTATGTCGGCCGCACCGTCGACGCCGAGCGCGGCCGCGAGATCGGTCTCCTGTCCCATGTGGTCGAGCCCGAAGACCTCGAGCGACGCACGCTCGACATGGCGGCGGAGACGGCCGCCAACGCGCCGCTGTCACTCGCCGGCAACAAGCGGATCCTGCGCACGCTGCGGGCCTGGGGGGGCGCCCTACCCGAAGACGTCGAGCAGGAGATGGTCGCTCTGCGCGAGTCGTGCTTCGTGACCGAGGATTTCCGCGAGGGCGTGCGCGCGTTCGCCGAGAAGCGGGCGCCCGAGTGGAAGGGCAGGTGAGCTACGCCTC